>JAEZHL010000131.1 GCA_023416575.1 Pseudomonadota bacterium | reverse complement strand
GATCCAACAGTGCCAACATCGCCACCGGCGAGGATTCAAAAGCCAGCGGCAACTCTTCGAACAATGTCGCAACCGGGAGCGAGTCTGATGCCAGCGGCGATTTTAGCGACAACACCGCCAGCGGCTTCCGGGCTAATGCCAGCGGCGAGGATAGCGAAAACGTCGCCCTCGGCGCGAATGCCAACGCAGCGGGCGACGGGACGAGGAACACTGCTGTCGGCGCGAGCGCGACTGCGACAGGTGCGAATTCCGCTGCCTTCGGCGCGGGTGCAAAAGCCACACACGCCAATTCAGCCGCGATCGGGCCCGGCGCGCAGACCACACGCGACAACCAGCAGGTGTTCGGCACCACCTCCAATACCTACACCATGGCGGGTCTCACGTCGGACGCCAGCCGGGCGGCGCAAGGGGCGCCGACGCACCTCGTAACCACGAACCAGTCGGGTGATCTTGCGGCCCACTCCATTGCCGATCTCGGGCTCGCGAGCGCATCGGACGTCGCGGTCCTGCAGTCGCGGATCAACGGACTCGATCGACGCGACAAGGAGCTGGCAGACGGTATCGCCATCTCGCTGGCGCTCGCCCAGCCGCTGTTCCAGCCGGGACAGACGTTCGCGGTGCGCATGGGCATCGGCAATTTTGACGGCACCAGCGCGATCGGGCTTTCCGCCGCCGGCGTAATCAGCCGCGGTGCCTTCGGCGCAGGCAGCACGATAACTCTCGATGGCGGCATCGGCTACGGCACCAGCGAAGGCGTGCTTGCCGGTCGCGCCGGTGTGACGTTCGGCTGGTGACGCGAAGGAGCGGGTGTCCTGAAATGATGTGGCAAGCCCGTGCCCTTGGGCGTGTGGCGGTCGGCATGCTGAGTGTCGTGGCGATGACGGCAGTCGCTGTGGGGCAGGTGCCTTCGGCAAGCCAGAAGTCCGCCGCACCGGCGCCTCAGGTCGTGATGCCGAATGCCGAGCGCATCGTCGTGCTCATTCGGACGACGCTGCTCACGCTGAACGATGCGCTGCAAACCGGCAACTTCACCGTGCTGCGCGATGTCTCGGCGCCCGCGTTCCGCGACGCCAACTCAGCCGCCCGCCTCGGTGCCCTGTTCGGCAACCTCGCCGAGCGCGGAATCGATCTCTCCGCTGTCGCCATCCTCGCCCCGCAACTCGGCCAGGCGCCGGCGATCGACCCGCAGACAGGCATGCTGCAGATCAAGGGCACGTTCCCGGGCCAGCCGGTGCGGATCGACTTCCATCTCATCTTCCAGCCGGTCGAGGGGCGTTGGCGCCTGTTCGGGCTGTCGGTGCAGCCCGTCACGATGCCGGTGGCAGCCCCAGTGACCGCGCCACCTGCCGCCAAATCCGCCGCTCCCGCCGCGAAGAAGGCCGATCCGTCCAAGAAATGAGCGACGCCACAGCCTGAAACTGGTCGTTGTGCGCAAAGCGAACCCCTCCCCCGGGCAGGGGAGGGGCTCTGTGATGAGGCGGGGAAGACTTTCGGTCTGTGCGTCGACCCCGCCCGAGCTTAGACACGCACCAGCGGCGTATCGACGAGGTGCTCGGCCAGGAACCAGCACTGCAACTCGTGCGTGCGGATGACCTCCGAGACGATGATATCGTTAGTCCCGTCATCGCCCATCTTTTGCGTCCTGGCCGCCGCGTCATGGGCATCGACGAGGATCATCTCGTGCGCCTCGAGCAGGCGGGAGAGCATCGCCGGGACCTCCTCGCAGCCATTCGGCGGCCGCGGCACACGTGTGATCTCGGCGACGAGACGCGGATCGCCGGCAGCGATGCCGCCCAGGGATTGGATTCGCTCGGCAACCTTGTCGATGAGCTTCACCAGCTTGCCCGCGTGCTTATCGAGCAGCAGATGCAACTGGTAGAACGTTGCGCCGCGCATCAGCCAGTGGTGCTTCTTGTAGAGAGCGTAAAGGATCTGGGTATCGCAGAGGATCTGGTTCAACCGCTCGCAGGAGTACATCCGCGCGTCGTACGCCAAAGCGATCGGAAACAGCCGCACGGTCCCGAATTGCTGGATCTCCCGCCCTTCCTGATGCAGCCAGGGCTGGCTGCTGCCTTCCGCGGAACCAGGTTGCCGTACTAATTTCGGCATCACACTCTCCATCTCCTGACTGAGCCATTCACATCAGGGTCGGGTGGCGGCGCACCGAAGCAGGGGAGCGGTTGACCTGTCTGCCATACCGTGGAAGGCCCGCCACAGTCTGCCAAAATCAAGGGAAGGCTCTCGGCCGGCGCCCAAGCGACCTGCCTCGATAACCGGTGTCCAGGGCGCGGGTTCCACGGGGTGAGTGTCGGATGAAGCCGGCCGAGCTTTCCCCCAAGGAGGCAAGTTATTGGTCGGATAGTATCTTGCGGCGCGCCTTGGTCATCGCTATAACCCCGCTCGCTGGTTCGACACACCAGCACACGGGCCTTATTTGCCCTGGTCGGGCGGAGCGTAGCGCAGCCTGGTAGCGCACTTGCTTCGGGAGCAAGGGGTCGGGAGTTCGAATCTCCCCGCTCCGACCACTTCAT
>JAEZHL010000043.1 GCA_023416575.1 Pseudomonadota bacterium | reverse complement strand
CCGAGCTCGACCACCTCGCCGCCGTACATGACGACGATCCGGTCCGCCATGCCAGCGACGACGCCGAGATCGTGGGTGATCAGGATGAGGCCGATGCCGGTGTCGCGCTGGATATCACGCAGCAAGCGCAGGATCTGCGCCTGGATGGTGACGTCGAGCGCGGTCGTCGGCTCGTCGGCGATGATCAGCTCCGGCTCGCACAGCAGCGCCATGGCGATCATCACGCGCTGGCGAAGTCCGCCCGAGAGCTGGTGCGGGAACTGTGACAGGCGCTCCTCGGGCGAGGGAATGCCGACCTTGTGCAGCAGCTCGAGCGCGCGCTGCCGCGCGTCCCGGGTCGAGATCCGGCGGTGCTGCTGCAGGATCTCGCACATCTGGTCGCCGATGCGATAGCAGGGATCCAGAGCCGTCATCGGGTCCTGGAAGATCATGGCGATCCGGTCTCCCCGGAGCTGGCGCCAGCGCCGCCGGGAAGCATTGACCAGCGACTCGCCATTGAGCGCGATCCGCTCGCAGGTAAATCGGGCGGCGCGCGGCAGAAGCCCCATGACGGCGAGTGCGGTCAGGCTCTTGCCGCACCCCGACTCACCGACGATGGCGACGGTCTCGCCGCGGCCGACGCTGATGTCGATGCCGCGCACCGGGCGCAGAACGGTATCGCTGACGGGGATTTCGACCCGCAGACCCTTCACCTCTAGGATGGGCGCTGTCGTCATTACGCTCTCCCTTCCGGCGTTGTGACATCCCGGATCGCATCGCCGATGAGGTTGATCGCAAAGATCAGTACGACCAGCGCAGCGCCGGGAATTGCAACCATCCACGGGCGGAACAGCAATTGGCTCTTGGCTTCCGCCACCATCAGGCCCCAGGACACCTCTGGCGGCTGCACGCCGAGGCCGAGGAACGACAGAGCGGCTTCGAGCAGGATGGCATGTGCGAATTCGATCGATGCCACAACGATGAGTGGCCCGGTGATGTTCGGCAGAATCTCCCTGAACAGGATGCGCGGTGTCGAGCTGCCGATGGCGCGCGCCGACGTGATGTACTCACGCTGGGCGAGTTGCTGCGTGGCGCTTCTCACGACGATGGCGAAGCGGTCCCACAGTAGCAGGCCGATGACGAGGATCATGAGCCACAGCGAGCTGCCAACCAGCGCCACGACCACGAGCGCGACGAGCACCGATGGGAGCGTCAGCCGGATCGTGACGATGAAGTTCACCAGCAGATCGACCTTGCCGCCCCAGTAGCCGGCTGCAATTCCAAGTGCGGTGCCGATCGTGCCCGAAATGAGGACCGTCAAGAACCCGATGATGAGTGAGATCCGCGCGCCGTAGATGAGCCGCGTGAAGTAATCGCGACCGAGGTTGTCGGTGCCGAGGATATGCTCCCAAGACCCCTTCTCGTTCCAGACGGGCGGAATGAACCGCTGCGTCAGGTTCTGCAAAGCAGGGTCGTGATCGGTCAGCAGCGGCGCGAAGATCGCTGCCAGGGTGACGGTGAGGAGAACCGCACCGCCGACCCAGAAGCTCCCGTGTCGCAGAGCTCGCCGCATCGCGACGCGGCCGGGCGACATGGAGATATTGCGATTTCTGGTCACTGAAACTGATGCCATGGTGCCCGCGCTCAAGAGATGCGAATGCGCGGATCGAGAGCCGCATTCAGGAGGTCGGCGAGTAGGGTCAGGACGGCGTATGCCGTCGCGATCACCAGGAGAATTGCCTGGATCACCTCGATATCGGCGCGCTGAATGGATTCCCAGGCGAGATAGCCGAGGCCCTTCAACGAGAAGATCGTCTCGATGACGATCGACCCACCGAGCATGAAACCGAGCTGAACGGCGGCCAGCGAGACGACGGGAATGATAGCGTGGCGCAGTCCATGGCGGACGACGACGCGCCAGGGCGCGAGCCCGTAGGCGCGGGCAGTGCGGACGTGATCCGACTGCAGGACGTCCATCATTCCCGAGCGCGTCAGGCGCATGATGGCCGGCGTCGCGTAATACCCGAGCGCGATGGAGGGCATGATGAAGTGCGCCCAGGTCGTGCCACCCGATATCGGCAACCAGCGCAGATAGACGCCGAACAGGTACATGAGCCCGAGTGCGAACACGAACGAGGGCAGGGCCTGGCCGGCGACTGCAAACCAGAGCGCGAAACGGTCGATGAGCGTATTCGGATTGAGCGCCGCGATCACACCGAGCGGGATCGAAAGGATCAAGGCGAAGCTGAGTGCCAGAACGCCAAGAGTGGCGGTGACGGGCATGTGCTCGGCCAGGATATCGGCGACGTCCATGCGCAGGTAGTAGGAACGGCCGAACTCGCCCTGAAGCACGCGCCCGATCCAGTCGAAGTACTGGACGACGAGCGGCCGGTCGAAGCCGTAGGTTTGGCGGACAGCCGCGATGTCACTTGCGGTCGCACCTTCGCCGGCCATTGCGGCTGCCGGATCACCGGAAAGGTGGACGAGCATGAACGCAACGATGGAGGTGACCGCAATCACCAGAAACGTAACGCAAAGGCGTTTTATTACAAAAAAGGTCATGGGCCCCCGGAGGTACGGGGATTAGCTCCCCGTACCTGATCCGCTGTTATTTCCATTTCGCCATGTAGAAGTGAGCCATCTCGTCGTCCGTCAGAGGATAGTCGAGATCCTTCGTGAAGGCGTACGTCCGGCCGTAGACGAAGAGCGGGAGATAGTACGCTTCGTCGGCGATTTTCTTCAGCGCCTTCGAATAGAGCTCCTTACGCTTGCTCTGATCCATCGTGCGCTCCGCTTCGCCGAGCCAATTCCGCACTTGCTCGTCACGCGCATAGTCGTCGGGGCTGAACTGGAAGTAGTGGCCGGTCGAGGCAGAAGCGTCCAGCATGCCGTTGGAGCCGAACGTCAGATGCGCGATTTCCGTCTTGTTGTCCGCGATGAGGGGACGCAGGGCGCGCCACTGCAGGAACTGCAGGTCAGCCTTGATGCCCACGGCACGCATATAGTTCAGCACCGCTTCGGAATACGGACGATCGCGATAGGCGTAAAACGTCGTATTGAAGCCATTCGGGTAACCGGCTTCTGCCAGAAGCTTCTTCGCCTTGGCCGGATCGTAGGCATACTGCGTCACGTTGGTTTCGCAGCCAAACTGCACGGGCACGCACAGCGAAACCTGCACGCGTGCACCTTCTCCAACCAGGCTCTTCGCGAGCGCCTCACGGTCGATCGAATGTGCGATCGCACGGCGCACGCGCGCATCGGTCAGCGGGTTCTTACCCGTGCGGCCGGCGGCGTCGAGGGCCAGGAAGGACATGCGCATGGTCGGTGCCGAAACGACGTTGATGTTCGGCATCGTATTGAGCATTTCCGCGTTCTCGGGCGGAACGCCCCAGATCCAGTCGACACCCCCGGTCACCAGCTCGGCGATCTGTGTCTCGGTGTCCTTGATCGTCCGGTAGACGATTTTGTTGATCGTCGGTTTGCCCTTGGGGCTGCCGTCGAAGTAATCGGGATTCTTCACCAGCACGATGGACTGACCGGGCTGGTACTCTGCGAGCTTGTAGGGACCGGTGCAAACGGGCGTGACCGCGCCCCAGTCGCGCCGCGTCTTGCCGTCAGCGCCGGGCACTTCGGGGGCCTTGCTGTAATGGCCCGACGGATAGATCGGCGATGTGCCGGAGAGATATTCGAAGGCGGCCGGCGTCGGAGCCTTGGTGTGGATGCGGATCTTGTGCGAGTCCAGCACCTCGACGTTTTTGATCCAGTCGACGACGACGCGGATCTTCATGTCGCTGTTGGGCGCCGAGAGGTGATTGAATGTATCGGCGACGTCCTGGGCATCGAAGTCCGTACCGTCATGGAACTTCACGCCTTTGCGCAGCTCCATTTCCAGCGTGGTGTCGTTCACCCAATTCCAGCTCGTCGCCAGCAGGGGAAGGTATTTATTCGTTTTCGGATCGCGATGCAGCAGGCTATCGCACTGCGCATAAGACGTAATCAGCGCTTCACGCTGGTTGCCGTAATAGAGGTCCGGCGTGTCCATCTCTGTCGAGGTGGCCCAGACGAGCGTATCGTTCGCTTTTCCCGCCAGCGCCGGCGAGGCGGTAATGGCGGCGAGACCTGCCGCGCAGAGGACCGTTTTCAGTTTCATTGATTTCCCCTCGTTGCCATTGATTATTTATGACCCGCGCGCCACGGAAGCTCCAGTGACGATGCGAATTTGCCGCCATGCTTAAGCTCAAGCACGGGAGGACGCCCGTGCGGCAATTGCACGTAATGGTCGCAGTCAGCCCCGGCGATCGACAGGCGGATGCGGCTGCCCTGCCGGAACTTCCATGATGTCGGCAACAGAGCGAAGCGCAGCCGCGCCGGCTCTCCGGGCACCAGCGGCGCGGCATTGGCGCGGCTGAAATCGCGGAATGGCCAGGACCATTTCTGGTACTGCTGCGGTTCTGCCTCGCGGCGGTGAAGTGCCCGCAAAACGCCTTCGGTCACATAGCGCACCGAGCCGTCGGCCTCGACTTCCGACAGATAGACGTGCAGCACGGCATCGGACTGGCTCGATGTGATCCAAAGATCGACGACCGGATGACCGGAAATATCCCCGTCCTCGGTCAGGGGCTCGGACGTGTAGGACAGCATCGCCGCGTGGCGGTCCTGCCAATCCGTGTAGTATTCGCTGGTGTCGACCGCGGCGAGGCGTTCGTGCCGCGTGAACTCGCCTGTGCCGACCGTGAAGTCGGCTTTGTATTCATCCGCGCCGGCAGCGCCGACATCGATACTGAGCCCGTTTCCGGCTGAGAGATAAAGCGTCTTTTTGTCGAGAACGGGGGGCCAGGAGGCCGCCTGCTGCCATGCCTCGGCATGCATGGAGTAGTAATGAATCGGCGCCTCGTTCTGCAGACCCGTATCGAGGCCCATCAGGTAATGGTCGAAGAACCGCAGGACTTCGGCCAGGACATTGAATTCCGGCTGAACGGCTTTGCGCCAGGGCGAGGTGTTGGTGCGGGCGCCATGATCCCACGGGCCGAGCAGCAGGTGCTGCTTGTTGTTCGGCAGGGACAGATAACGGGCGATCGAGCCATTCGCGAAACCGGCACCGTCCATCCAGCCTGAAATCGAATAGATGGCGACGTCCGGGCGAATCCCTTCGGCATAATGGTACGGGCTGAAGGAGTGTGTGCCGAATGACGGATCATAGGGCAGCCGGGCATCCGCGAATTGAAACTCGCCGATGAAGTCCGGCATATGGAAATTCGCCAGGTGCTCCTTCACGGCGGCGCGGCAGAGCGATCCGTCGGAATCCTCGTCGACGGGCTGGGGGCCGGCGTAATCGGGATTGGCGAAATAGGGCTGACGCGCCAGGATATCCCGGCGGTCGTGATCGAGGCCGACCATCAACTCATCATATGATCTGGCCAGCTTGTTGAGCAGGACGCCGCCAGGATAGAGGTGATCGGCGTACGTATTCCAGACCGCGAACAGCGGCGCGATGGCTTTGACGGCGGGGTGTCCGGTGCTGGCGAGGAAACAGGCCGCGGCGCCGAGGTACGAAATGCCGGTCGAGCCGATGACGCCATTGGACCAGGGCTGCGCGACGATCCAGTCGGCAATCTCGCGGAAGTCCTCCCGCTCTGCCGGTGAGCGGAACGAGTCCCGGGTGCCGAAGCTCGCGCCGGTGCCCCGGACGTCGACCACCACCACCGCATAGCCCCGCGGTACGAAGAAGTCGCGGTACTTGGCAGCGTTGGGGCTCGGATCCGTCGCGGACGAAGCGCCATCGCGCAATGCGAAGCGGCGGTAGTAGGGCGTCAGGATCAGGACGGTGGGAAGGCCTTCAGAGGGTGCACCTTCGCCAGCCGGAAGGTAAACGTCGGTGGCGATGCGGCAGCCGTCCCGCATCGTCAGGTAAAGCGAACGCGGGCGATCCGGTGTGCTGAACTGGGCCGGCCGCTCTTCCAAATAGCGGGAGGGTGGTTTGCGCCAAGCGCCAGTGTCTGCATCGCTGTCCGACATCGAGTCCCCATAAAATCGCCCGAGGGTTGCAGGTCACCGTAATGGGGTTGTCATATGCGTCAATTTCGGATTCTGTAAGAGTTCATACATCACTTGCATGAAGGGCCGATAAGTGAATCTCAAAGGGCTGGAAGCGTTACGGGCCTTTATGGAAACCGGATCGCTGAATGCGGCCGCCGATCGCCTCCATCGGACGCAGCCGCAGGTCAGCCGCCTTCTGGCCGCGCTGGAGGAGGATGTCGGGTTTCCTCTCTTTAGCCGGCAGCGCCGACGCCTCATCCCGACAGTCGAGGCGCGCGAGTTCTACGCCCATGTCGAACGCGCGCTGTATGGTCTCGATGAGGTGATGCACGCTGCCAAGCGCGTACACGCACGCCAGCGGCGCCATGTGCGCATTCTGACAGCGCCGCATGTAACGGACGCTTTGCTGGGTGACGCAATCGCGGTGATGACGCAGGAGGACTCCGGGTTCACTGCTTCCATCGACTCGCGTTCGCGGCTCGACATCGAGCTTTGGCTCGGCAAGGAGCAGTTCGATCTTGGAATAACGGTGCTGCCGTTGGAGAGCGAAGCCATCGAAGTCGAGCCGATCGTCTCGATCAATGCTGTCGCCGTCATGCGAGACGACCACCCGCTCGCGAGGAAGAAGACCATCTATCTCAACGACATCGTCGACCAGCCGCTGCTGGCGAATTCGCCGCGCACGGTCATGCGGCAACGGATCGATGCTGCATTCCGCAATATAGGAAGTAAGCCGAATATCAGACTGGAAACGCCGAATGGGCTCATTGCCTGCGAGTTGGCGGGGCGCGGAATCGGGATCGCAGTGGCGGATGGATTCGTCGCGCGTTCGAGTCTGAAACCGGGGATCGTCATCCGACCTTTCGAGCCGGCGATCGAGCTGTCGTATATCTTTATCTTTCCGAAGTGGCAGGCTCGGACCCGCACAGTCGACCGGCTCGCTGAGTTGATCCGGGCGTCGGCGATCCGTAATTCGGCTGAGCTTCCGGCCGCGTAGGCCGGCCTCGCGTGTCAGGGGCAGTGGGCTGCTCGGGCCAGTGTGAGCTGCCGGGGACAACGTGCGGTCGTAAGTTACCCACAACTCGCCGCACTCTTGGCCAATGTCCGACGCATTCGCAAGCCATGGTTAAGCCCATGGCTGATTCGGGTCCCGAACCTCGTACCGCGTTCGCGGCCGAACTCTCAAGCTCCAACCCGGACGCAAACGATGACTCCCAACGGGCTCAACGCTGCTCCCACGCCGCCATCGTCGAATAGCTTTGCTGACCAGCTGGCGCGAGACTTGGGATGGGACGCGGCGACACCAAGCACTGACATCGAGGCACCAGCCCCGGCGGACGTGGCTGCTCCGGCCGCCGATGATGCGCCGCCGGACCTGCGTGACCAGCTGGCCGAGCTGATCCAGGCTCTGGCGGTTGATCGCGAGCCGGAGCCTGCACCGGAACCGGAACTGCCACCCGCAACTGAGCCTGCACAGCAGCTGCAGCCGGAGGTGGGGACGGAAATTGTGGCCGCGCCGAAGGTCGAGGATGAGTTCTGTCTCGACGACTTTGCGCTTCCGGAGCTGGCGGATCAGTACCAAACGGCAGCACCCGCTGTGGAGCCTGTCAGCGTCGCGAGCGCGACCTGGCAGCGTGAGATTGACGAGGTCGCGGCACAATCGAAGTCGATGCTGAGCGGGCGATACCTGGGCTTCGCCGCGGGGCTTGGTGCGTCGATGGCCGCCGGTGGCGCCATGCTTCTGTTCGTCGGGATGAGCAAGCCATCGGCCATCGCCGGCAACGAGCTGGCGCAGGACGTGCCGCGTTTCGTCGATACGACGGCTATCCCCGAGGCACCGGCGCCAACGAAGTTGCAGGCGAGAGTATCGCAGGAGCCAGAAACGCAGGGTGCACCAGTCGTCCTTGCGCAGCATGGGCAGGAGCCTGCCGCCGCCATCCGGCAAACCTATTTCGAGGGCAGGCCCGACGGTGTGAGCGTGGTGACTCCGCTGATCCAGGCGGGACTCAACGCCGGCCAGAGCGACTCCGGTACGGCGTCACAAGAGCCGGCGGCCGTCGAGAACGTGGCGCTGGCCTCTCCGGACGATGGGCAGCTTTCAATTCAGACGGCAACCGAACCGTCGATCGAGACGCCCGCTTTCGAAACGACCGTCGAGCCCGCAAACGAGGACACTGGAGCCGAGGCCCAGGTCGCATCCGCGCAGGGCGGTGGCGAGCCGACCCGCATGGCAGCCGTGATCGAGCACGTTAACATGCGGGCCGGACCGAGCACGTCTGCGGCTGTGATCGGCGTCGTGTCGACGGGCAGCTCCGTCGAGGTCGTAAAGTGCAGTCACTGGTGCGAGGTGATCTTCGCCGGACAGCGCGGCTGGGTCTACAGCGGCTTCCTCAACGTCGGCTCCAACGACGTCGTCGTCCGCTGACCGGACAGATGAGGCAGCCAGCTGCGGGTCCCTGCAGCAGGCTGCGCACGGCAGGCACCGGATGCTGGCGCTCTCGTCCGGTGCATCGAGGGTAGGCCGGACCAATTCACGTCGCGGCGCCCCCTGACAGGATTCGTGCGCTGCCGCATTGCCCTTTCGTTCTGCTCGACACACGCAATAATCTCAGCCACAAAATCCAGGACCCTGAGTTCTGACGAGATGGTGCGCCCTTGTGTGTCAAAGCTCACCTGGCTCCCGCTGCCCTTGATCGCCGCTGACGTCCTATGGGAGCCTCTACCGATTTTGTTCGCTTCGAGAAAGTCGACAAGACGTACGATGGCGCCGTGCTCGTCGTGCGGGCGCTCGATCTCGAAGTTCAACGCGGCGAATTCCTGACACTCCTCGGGCCCTCAGGATCGGGCAAGACCACCACGCTGATGATGCTGGCGGGCTTCGAGGCCCCGACGCGCGGCACGATCACGATGGATGGCCGCGACATCACCCAAGTGCCGCCACACAAGCGCGGGCTGGGCATGGTGTTCCAGAACTACGCGCTGTTCCCGCATATGACCGTGGCCGAGAACCTGGCGTTCCCGCTGCAAGTGCGCGGCTTGCCGAAGGCTTCCATTCGCGAAAAGGTTGCGCGGGCGCTCGAGATGGTCCGTCTACCCGACCTGGGTGGCCGTTTGCCCGCGCAGCTCTCGGGCGGCCAGCAGCAGCGGGTGGCCCTGGCGCGCGCGCTCGTCTTCGAGCCGCTGATGGTCCTGATGGACGAGCCGCTCGGCGCGCTCGACAAGCAGCTGCGCGAGCATATGCAATACGAGATCAAGCAACTGCACGATCAGCTCGGCATCACCGTGGTCTACGTCACGCACGACCAGGGCGAGGCGCTGACCATGTCGGACCGGATCGCCGTGTTCAACGAAGGACGTATCCAGCAGATCGGTCATCCGCGCGTCATCTACGATCACCCGGATACGGCATTCGTGGCGCAGTTCATCGGCGAGAACAATCGCGTCGAAGGCGCCGTGACGCGGCTCGCTGACGGCATCGCCGCCGTCGAGGTTTGCGAAGGTGCGGCGATCCTTGCGGAGGCCGGTCCGGGGATCGAGGTAGGCAAGCGGGCGCTCGTCTCGTTGCGCCCGGAAAGGCTGCGCATCGCATGCAACGAGGGAGAGATTGCCAATCGCTTCGAGGGCCGGATCCAGGAGATCATCTATCACGGCGACCATCTGCGGTTGCGGCTCGCGCTCCTGGGACGCGAAGATTTCGTGATCAAGACGCCGGTGCTCGGCGCCGAAGGGCTGTCCGTGGGGGCTCGGGTTTCTGTTGGCTGGCGGGAGAGTGACGGGCGAGCCTTGCCGCTGTGAAGCGGCAGGAATACTGTTCCGCTTTAAGACGATTTCGGGCTGGGGGCAGAAACGGCCCGCGGAAGGAAACGGTTCATTCAGGGAGCGTGAGCATGCGCAAGTTGAGCAAGGCATTGCTGGTGACGGCGTCGGTTGCTGGCGTCGGGCTGATGGCTTTCGGGGCAATGGCGAACCGGCCGCTGACGGTCGTGTCCTGGGGTGGCGCGTACCAGGATGCGCAGAAGAAGGTCTATTTCGAGCCATTCAAGGCCGCTGGCGCGCAGATGATCGACGAGAGCTGGGACGGCGGCGTCGGCGTGCTCCGCTCGAAGGTGCAGGGTGGCACGGATTCCGGATGGGACGTGGTTCAGGTCGAGAGCGAGGAGCTCGAGCTCGGCTGCGAGGAAGGCATGTTCCTGCCCATGGACTGGTCGCGCGTCGGGGGCAAGGAGCGCTACATCCAGGCCGCCCACCATGAATGCGGCGTCGGGACCATCCTATACAACTTCGTCCTGAGCTACGACAGCGACAAGCTGAAGACGGCGCCGGCCGGGTGGGCTGATTTCTTCGATACCGCCAAGATTCCGGGTAAGCGCGCCTTGCGTCAGGGACCGAAGACCAATCTCGAGATCGCGTTGATGGCGGACGGCGTCGCGCCGGCCGACGTCTACAAGGTGCTGGCGACGAACGCGGGTGTCGACCGGGCGTTCAAGAAGCTCGATTCCATCAAGAAGGATATCGTCTGGTGGAAGTCGGGTGCGCAGCCGCCCCAGTTGCTGGCCTCCGGCGAGGTGGTGATGACGTCTGCCTATAACGGCCGCATCGACGCCGCGAACCGCAATGACAAGCGGAACTTCGGCATTCAGTGGAGCGGCTCGCTCTACACCGTGGACAGCTGGGTCATCCTGAAGACGTCGCCGAATGTCGACTCGGCCTACAAGTATCTGGAGTTCGGCGGCCGTGCCGAGAACCAGGCGAAGCTGCCGGACTTCATCGCCTACGGCGTAACCAACGTGAAGGCCAACGAGGTGATCGATCCGAAGCGGCTCGTGGATCTGCCGACGCACACCGAGAACATCAAGAATGCGGTGCAGATCTCGGACAAGTTCTGGATCGAGAACATCGACCGCCTGACCGAGCGGTTCAACACCTGGGCGGCGCAGTAGTGAGCAGGGCCGGTGGCCTGGCATTCCGTGCCGGGCCACCGCAGCTCCGCTGTTCGTAAGGAATGGCTCAAGATAACAAGCTCCTGCGTGATCTCAAGCGCGCCGAGCGGCGTCGGCGGCTGACGGCGCTCGCGCTCGTGGCGCCGCTGTTCCTCTTCCTGCTCGTCTCCTTCGCGCTGCCGATCGCCGACATGCTGCGGCGGTCGTTCGTCGACAACGAGCTGTCCGAGGTCTGGCCGCGGACAGCCGAGCTGGTGCGAGCCTGGGACCGCCATTC
>JAEZHL010000035.1 GCA_023416575.1 Pseudomonadota bacterium | reverse complement strand
AGGCCGCGGCCGACAGTTAATCTCGCAGCGTGCGATGCTCAGGCAACGAGCCGTTTCAGCTGCTCGACGAGGTCGACCTTCTCCCAGGAGAAGCCGCCCTCGGCATCCGGCTGGCGGCCGAAATGACCGTAAGCCGCCGTCTGCGCGTAGATCGGCTTGTTGAGATCCAGGTGCTCGCGAATGCCGCGCGGCGTCAGCCTCATGACCTCGCGCACTGCCTTCTCGAGCTTGTCCTCGGAGACCTGGCCCGTGCCGTGCGTGTTGACATAGATCGACAGCGGCTCGGCAACGCCAATGGCGTACGACAGCTGGATCGTGCAGCGGTCGGCCAGCCCGGCTCCAACGACGTTCTTGGCCAGATAGCGCGCCGCGTAGGCGGCTGAGCGATCGACCTTCGTCGGGTCCTTGCCGGAGAAAGCGCCACCGCCGTGGGGGGCTGCGCCGCCGTAGGTGTCGACGATGATCTTGCGGCCGGTGAGCCCGCAGTCTCCATCCGGCCCGCCGATGACGAACTTGCCGGTCGGGTTGACGTGCCAGACGGTATTCTTGTCGATCCAGCCTGCGGGCAGCGTCTCGCGGATATAGGGCTCGACGATCTTGCGCACGTCGTCCGAGCTGAGCTTCGGATCGAGATGCTGGGTCGACAGCACGATCTGCGTCACGCCGACGGCCTTGCCGCCCTCGTAGCGAACGGTGACCTGGCTCTTGGCGTCAGGGCCGAGCAGCGCCGCGTCGCCGTCCTTGCGCTTACGTGCAGCAGCAAGCACCGCAAGGATCTTGTGGCTGTAGTAGATCGGAGCCGGCATCAGCTCGGGCGTCTCGCGGCAGGCGTAGCCGAACATGATGCCCTGGTCGCCCGCGCCCTCGTCCTTGTTGTCGGCGGAGTCGACGCCCTGGGCGATATCGGCCGATTGCGGGTGCAGCAGCACCTCGATCGCGGCTTTTTCCCAGTGGAAGCCATCCTGCTCGTAGCCGATGTCGCGGATCGCCATGCGTGCGACATGCGCGACGAGATCCTTGGTGATCGTCGAGGGGCCACGCGTCTCGCCCGCAATCACGACGCGATTGGTCGTGGCGAGCGTCTCAGCTGCGACACGGATGTCCCATGGGCTGACACCGGCCTTCAGCCCCTCGCGGAAGAACAGGTCGACGATCTCGTCGGAGATCCGATCACAGACCTTGTCCGGATGGCCCTCGGAGACAGATTCACTGGTGAACAAGTATGACTGGCGTGGCACGAGTGTCCCCGTCAAAGTAAATGAGCCGCAGGATCGCCGCGCTTCTTTACAGGCTTTCCCTTGGGGGTCAAGGCGCGTTTGCCTGTCGCACCGGCGCGTCCGTCACGCCGCAGCGGACGGCCGCGCTCTAGGAATATAGGAAGCTTAGGCGTCTTTTTCGTCCCCTGCCAAAGTCCGGACAAGATCAACTATCGTCCGCCGCACTTTGGGGTCAGTGATTTTCACGAATGCTTTGTTCAGCTCGACGCCCTCACGGCTGCTCAGGAACTCGACGACGTAGGAGTCCGCCGGCCTTTCTGAGAACCCGGCGAGGGACCCGGAGCTCTTGTTATCCGAGTAGCTGCCCGGGGCGTCCTCATAGAAGAACTGGACGCTGACGCCGAGCACCTTGGCGAGCTCGAACAGGCGGCTCGCACCGATGCGGTTGATGCCCTTCTCGTACTTCTGGATCTGCTGAAACGTCAGGCCGAGCCGCTCGCCGAGCTTCTCCTGGCTCATGCCGAGCAACATCCGCTGCAGGCGCACCCGGCTGCCGACGTGGAGATCGAGCGGATTTGCCCGCCGCGAGCCTTTCTCCACCACGTCGTAGTCCGCGATCGCTTCTTCTTGTCTGGTCATGCCCCTAGTCCCCACCCAAAACGTTACTTCTTTATCCCCGCGCAATTCGTAGGTGCAGGAAATATCCTCGTCAACCGGAACAAGAGTGGTCAGTAGTGATTTTTAATGGGTCGAGTGCTGACCGAATGTCGCCGGACGCTGAGGAGCAGGCAACATAGCCCCGCGAGCCAGAGGAGGGCAAACGGGGTATCGCCGAGCCGTGCGTAGGGCGGTGCTGACCGCGGGCCGGGGATTTCGGTGTCGATGACCCCGCGCTGATTGAGCTCCAGCCGCGCCAGCACGCGCCCGTAAGGATCGACGACGCCGGTGATCCCATTGTTGGCAACACGGATCAATGCGAGCCCTTCCTCGACGGCTCGAACGCGCGCCTGATGGAAGTGCTGGTGCGGCCCAGTGGTTACACCGAACCAGCCATCGTTCGTGAGGTTGATCAGCGCCCGCGGTCGTTCAGTGCCCTGCACAATGGTCGCGGGAAATATGGCCTCATAGCAGATGAGCGCGCCCATCGGCGGCATGCCCGGGACCGTCAGGAGGGGGCGCGGGCGTTGCCCGACCGAGAAGCCGCCGCGCCAGCCGACCAGTTTTTCGAGGCCAAATCGCTCCAGGATGGGCTGCAAGGGCAGGTATTCGCCGAACGGAACGAGATGGATTTTGTCGTATGTTGCCGTCGGCTGACCGTCAGGACCAATCGCAATGAGGCTGTTGAACGCCTGCCGTCTTCCCGAGGCTGACGTTTGGGCGCCATCGGCTCTCAGGGCGCCCGCGATGAGGTGTGTCCCGTCCGGAAGCATGTCGCCGATCGCCTGCAGCGCCGCTGGGGTGTCGAGCGGCAGGAATGGCATGGCGGCTTCCGGCCAGATCACGTGCGTGATGCCGCCAAGTCCTGCCAGCGTGCCGTCCGGCGCGCGCTCGGACAATGCGATGTGATCGAAGAATATGTCGCGCTGCCGCTCCGGCCGCCACTTCTCGCGCTGCGGAACGCTCGGCTGTACGAGCCGCAATCGAACACCCTCGAGCGGCGGCGGCGGGGGCTCCGCGAGCTGGCTCAGGCCGTAAGTCCAGGCGAGCGGCAGGGGTGCGAGTGCCGCGATGAGTGCGGCAAATCGCCAGCGAATCCCCGCTTGGCCGTCAGCCAGCACGACGAGCGGCACCGTGAAGATCAGGATTGCGACGAGCGTCAGGCCATAGATGCCGGCGAGTCCCGCCGATTGCATGAGCGGCAAAGGCGAGGTGAGGGCATATCCGAGCACGTTCCAAGGGAAGCCGGTGAGGATGTGTCCACGCAGCCACTCCGCCGCCGACAAGGCCAGGGCGAGGGCCAGAACGCGGCTGAGACCCGGGCGCCACGCGAGAGTGGCCACCCCCGCTGCGGCGGCATGAAATAGTGCCAGCCCGGCCGGCATGAGCATGACCGCGAACGGCATCAGCCAGGCGAAGCGCTCCGCCTCGACCAGGAAGGCTTCGCCGATCCAGAACAGTCCTGCGAGGAAGTATCCGGCACCGAAGCACCAGCCGACGACGGCCGCCCGCAACGCTCGCCTTCCCAGGGGCCACCAACGGGACCCACCATCAGGCTCGTCTCGGTCGGCCTCCGCTGTGCTGCCATCGACCAGCCAGACCAGCACCGGCAGGGTAATAAACAGCACGCCCCAGATGAAGAACGGGGCCATGGCCAACACGGAAAGTGCGCCGGCCAGGAACGCTGCACCGGCCCGGGAGAAGCCCTTCAGACTGCTAGCACGGCACGCCGCCGCACGCGGCCACGCCACAATGCCCAGCTGCTGAGCTGATAGCCCACTGCCCCCGGCGACTGGCATGTTGATTCACTGGTTCGCGGTGACGGCGTCGCCGCCGCTCGGCTTCTTGAGCCGCTCAACGTGCACCTTCAACTTGTTGACGCGCCTCGGGTCGGCATCCAGAACCTCGAACTCGATGCCCGAGGGATGGCGAACCAGCTCGCCGCGCGCCGGCACGCGGCCCACCAGCGCGAAAACGAGGCCTCCGAGCGTATCGATCTCCTCTTCCTCGTCGGGCTCGAGCAGCTTCACGCCGAGCATTTCGTCGAGCTCCTGGACGGGCGTGCGAGCGGAGGCGATCAACCCGGCTTTCGGGTCGCGGATGATGTGCGCCTCCTCTGCCTCGTCGTGCTCGTCCTCGATGTCGCCCACGATCTGCTCGACGAGGTCCTCGATCGTGACCAGCCCGTCGGTGCCGCCGTACTCGTCGATGACGAAGGCCATGTGGATGCGTGTCGTCTGCATCCGTATGAGCAGATTCATCGCCGGCATGGACGGGGGCACGTAGAGAACGGGGCGCCTCAGCTTGGCGACAGTGACCGGGCGGGAGAGATCGACCTTGGACAGGTCGAGCTCCCGAGGGGTCAGCGTTTGGCCGCCCTCCGGATTGGGCTCGTCGGCCTTGCCGCTGGTGGCGGCGGCCTCCTTGAGCAGCCAGCTCATCATGTCCTTGATGTGAACCATGCCGCGCAGGTCATCGAGCGTCTCGTGGAAGACCGGGATGCGCGAGACGCCCGCCTCCTCGAAGGTGGCGAGGAGCTCTGCCAGGGACTCGTTCTCATCGAGCGCGATGATGTCGGCGCGCGGGACCATAACGTCCTCGACACGCAGCCGGCCGAAACGGAGCAGGCGCAGCATCATGCCGCGCTCTTCGGCGCTGAAGGCATCGTCAGAGGTGTGGGTGTCCTTGAGGGCGTCCACCAGCGTGTCGCGCAGCGTCGGCGCTCCTGGCATGCCGAGTTTTGCTTTCAGGCTCGCCAGCCAGCCCTGGCCGCCATTCCCGTTCCCGGTACTTGGGCCCTGGTCGTTTCTGGATGAATCGGAGTCAGTACTCATAATGATCAATGGTTCTCATGCTTCAGAGGAGGATGGCGCCGCATAGGGGTCGGGCACGCCAAGCCCGGCCAGGATCTCGACTTCCAGAGCTTCCATTTCGGCGGCTTCTTCCTCGGTCTCGTGGTCGTAGCCGAGGAGGTGCAGCAGGCCGTGCACGGCCAGGTGCTGCAGATGATGGCGTGGAGGCTTGTTCTCGGCCGCCGCCTCGGCGGCCACGGTTTCCGCAGCGAGCACGATGTCGCCGAGGTGGCGGATCGCGCCAGGGGGCGCGCCCTGCTCGGGGGAGGGAAACGACAGGACGTTGGTCGGCTTGTCCTTCCCTCGGTAGGTCAGGTTGAGTGCCTGGACGCGCGCATTGGAGCTGAGGGCGATGGCTGCTTCTGCGGCACTGAGGCCGAGGTGGCGCTGAACCGCGTCCGCAACCTCGGAGAGGGCGCCATCGACGGGCTCGAAAGCGCTCCAGTCACCGTCTTCGATGAGGATGTCGAGTTGCAATCGTCCCGGAGGCTCCGGGTCTTCATCGCCGCAATCTTGCGGGTCCGTGCCGGGAATGTAGAATGTCTCATTCATGGCGGTTGCGCTTGGCTTCGGTTGCCTGCTCCCGATCGTAGGCTTCGACGATGCGGGCGACGAGATCGCGCCGTACCACATCGGCGGACGAGAACCTTACCACCTCGATGCCTTCCACGCCCGCCAGCAGCCTGACGGCCTCGTCGAGGCCGGACTTCTGACCGGGCGGCAGGTCGATCTGGCTCGGATCTCCCGTGATGACCATCTTTGAGTTCTCACCAAGGCGGGTGAGAAACATCTTCATCTGCATGCTGGTCGTATTCTGCGCCTCGTCAAGTATGACGTAGGAATTAGCCAGCGTGCGCCCGCGCATGAACGCGAGCGGCGCAATCTCGATGACGCCCGTCTCCAGGTCGCGTTCCACCTTCTCCGGCGGCAGCACGTCATAAAGCGCATCGTAGAGCGGGCGCAGGTAGGGGTCGACCTTCTCGCGCATGTCGCCGGGCAGGAAGCCGAGCCGCTCGCCAGCTTCGACGGCGGGCCGCGACAGAATGATGCGCTCGACGATGCCTCGTTCCAGGCAATGCGCGGCGAAGGCGACGGCAAGGTAAGTCTTGCCGGTGCCAGCCGGGCCGAGGCCGAACACGAGATCGGTTTTCTCCAGCCCGCGCATGTAGTGGCTCTGGGCGGGCGTTCGCGCCTTCACCACGCGCCGGCGGGTCGCGATCTGGGCTTGGCCGTCCGACTTGGCCGGCGTCTCCTCCCGGCCGTGACGTATGAGGCCGTCGAAGTCACCGGGCCCGACCTGCTCGCCCCGCGCCACCCTGGCGTAGAGCTGCTCGAGCACGCCACGCGCGATCTCGCAAGCCGCTTCCGATCCTGAGAGAATGACGACGTTGCCGTGGGCGTGCGCCTCGATACCGAGCCTGTCCTCGATCAGAGCGAGGTGCGCATCGTATTCGCCGAGCAACTCGGCTAGAAAACGGTTGTTCTCAAAAGGAACGACCAAGCGCTTCCTGGCAGGGGAAGGCCTGGAATGTCGCCCAGGTCCGGTCGCAGCCGGGCCACGATATGCGCTCAATACACGGTCTCCAGAGCAACGGCCCCGACTCGGCCGTCGCGATGACAATACCATAGCGTATGTAATAACTGGATGGCACCCTTCCAGCGGTCAATCGACGGAAGCGACCGCCTAGCGCACGACACCAGCGAGGCTGTTGGCGGCAGCACCGGAAATCTCGACCGGCAGGATGCGGCCGAGCAGGCTCGGCTCAGCGTCGGCATGGACCGCCTGCAGGTAGGGTGACCGCCCGACCAGCTGCCCGTCCTTGCGGCCGATCTTCTCGAACAGCACGGGGAACACCTTGCCGACGCAGCCGGCGTTGAACCGGATCTGCTGGTTTTGCAGCAACGCTTGCAGCCGTGACAGCCGATCTGCCTTGACCTCCTCGGGAAGCTGCCCGTCCATGTTCGCCGCCGGCGTGCCGGGGCGTGGGCTATACTTGAAGGAGTAGGCCTGCGCGAAGCCGACCTCGCGGACGAGTGCGAGAGTCTCGTTGAACTCCTCCTCGGTCTCGCCCGGAAAGCCGACGATCACGTCGGTGGACAGGGCGATGTCGGGGCGAGCCTGCCGGATTCTGTCGACGATCCGCAGATAGTCGCTGGCCGTGTGCTTGCGGTTCATGGCGGCTAGGATGCGATCCGAGCCGGCTTGGAACGGCAGGTGAAGGTAAGGCATGAGCTTCGGCAGGGCACCATGCGCCGCGATCAGCTCATCATCCATGTCGTGCGGATGGCTCGTCGTATAGCGGAGGCGTTCCAGCCCCTCGATCCCCGAAAGATGGGCCAGCAGCTCCGCCAGCGACCACGGCCGGCCATCCGGCCCGTCGCCGTGGTAGGCGTTGACGTTCTGCCCGAGCAGCGTGATCTCCCG
Source organism: Pseudomonadota bacterium (assembly GCA_023416575.1). Classification (GTDB taxonomy): domain Bacteria; phylum Pseudomonadota; class Alphaproteobacteria; order Rhizobiales; family Hyphomicrobiaceae; genus ZC4RG25. The sequence continues at coordinate 7,105 of JAEZHL010000035.1, read as the reverse complement.
CGCCCCCTGCTCGACGAGCCGCCGCGCTTCCTCGGCGATTCGTGCCACCGGACGGGACGTCTCCATGCCGCGCGTATAGGGCACGACGCAGAACGTGCAGAACTTGTCGCAGCCTTCCTGAACGGTGAGGAACGTCGCAGCAGGCCTGGTCCCCTTGCGTTCCGGCAAGCTGCCGAACTTGTCCTCGTCGGGAAATTCCGTGTCGATGACTTGGCGCCGCTCTGCTCGCGCCTTGGCCGCCAGGGCCGGCAGCCGGTGGTACGCCTGAGGCCCGACCACGAGGTCCACAACGGGAGCGCGCGCCATGATCTCCGCGCCCTCGGCCTGCGCCACGCAGCCGGCGACGGCGACCATGGTTTCCTTGCCTTCTGCCCGGCGCACGCCCTTCAGCTCGCGCAGGCGGCCCAGCTCCGAGTAGACCTTCTCGGCGGCCTTTTCACGGATGTGACATGTATTCAGGATAATCATGTCCGCATCGGCCGGGTCCTCCGTTGGGGAGTACCCGTCGGACGCGAGTGCTTCGGTCATCCGCTCGCTGTCATAGACATTCATTTGACAGCCGTAAGTCTTGATGAAGACCTTTCTGGCCTCAGGCATGGAGGACCTCGCAACCCCTGTCGGCAAATCGCCCTGAAACCAGCATTTGCATCGCACCAATCAATACAGTCCAGCTACGGCTCAGGTTCCCGAAACGCGTTGCCGCACCAGCAGCTCGCGGTTTGCTGCATTGCAACAGCATTTCCAAGCGAATGTCTAGTCGCCCGCCGGCTTAATGGTGCCGGTTGTCCCCCGTTCGAGTAACAATCTTAGGCTGTGTGGTTATTACTCGCGCTCGGTTGCCGCGATGGTGCGACTCGGCCTTCGACTAACCCATTGGCGGCCACCCGTCCACGCAGCAGGTCAACAACGGTCTGCCTGATCTCGGCTTCGCTGAAGCGGGCAAGCTCCTTGCGGTCGGCGAAGTCGCGGAGGGGAACCGGTTCGCCGATGCGAATCCTGACATCCAGCGGCCCGGCCTTCAACAGCTCCCAGGCATGACTCGCCATTTCCATGTCGCCGTACCAGCCGACGAGCGGCCGGTCAGCGCGGCCGAGCGGGATGCCATGCAGGTGTGTATAGGAGATGGCGAGCGTCTGCACGCAGGTGCCGACCTCAGCGTGGCCATTGGCCATGGTCGGCATGGCCGCCGCGAAAAGGGGCGTCTTGAACGGGAGGACGCGATTGCCGTCGCTGGACGTGCCTTCCGCGAACAGGACGATGGCATCGCCGGATTTCAGCCGTTCGGTCATCTCGTTGGTGGTTTGGCCGACGGCCGTGCGGCGTGTGCGATCGACGAACACCGTGCGCTGCAGGCGGGCGAGTGTCGAGACGAAGGGCCAGGTGCCGACTTCCTTCTTGGCGACGAAGGAGAGTGGGGCCACGGCCGAAAGCACCGGGATGTCGAGCCAGGAGACGTGGTTTGCGACCAGCAGCACCGGTGCGTTGGCGGCCAGTTGACCTTCCACGTGCAGGCGGATGCCGAGCAAACGGCAAACCTGCCGGTGGTACCAGTTCGGAAATCGGCGGGCGAGGCGCGGTGACGTCCGCAACAGGGCGGCCTGGACCGGCATGAGCGGCAGTGTCAGCGCCGTGAATCCGGCGAGAATGCTTGCCGCCCGGATCGCCCCGCGTCTGGTACGGATCTGGTCATCACCCGGATCGGACATCTTGTGCCGCTCAGACCGATCTCTCACCAAACCGGGCCACCTCCGTCAGGGTCACGCCTTCTTGCGGCGGATGGGGATGCCATGCAACTCGAGCTTGTGGCCGACGAGCTCGAAACCGAGCTCGCGCGCGACGCGCTCCTGCAGCTTCTCGATATCCTCATTGCGGAACTCGATCACTTGACCGGTCTCAAGATTGATCAGGTGATCGTGGTGCTCGCGCGTGGCTTCTTCATAGCGCCGCCGCCCCGCCCCGAAATCGTGCCGCTCCAGGATGCCTTCGGACTCGAACAGCCTCAGCGTTCGGTAGACGGTCGAAAGTGAAATGCGCGGATCGGCGATGTGCGCGCGACGGTATACCTCCACCACATCCGGGTGGTCCTCCGCGGCCGAAAGGACGCGCGCAATGGTGCGTCGCTGTCCGGTCATCCGCAGCCCACGCTCGCTGCAAAGCCGCTCGATTCGGCTTGGATCCTGGTCTCCTGCGCCCGCCATAGACTAAGCCACAGACCTCCAAAGAATGCTCACGACGACGTTCCGTCTGCCCTTCGCCAGCTTATAGATGAGCCGCGCGCGGGCCGTCCACCCGACCGGTCAGCGCTGGACATTTCGCGCCAGAACGAGCGCATCGACGCGGCTCCCCTGCGGCCGTTCATAGTACGCGCTGCGGCGGCCGACCTCGCTGAAACCCTGCGCCAGATAGAGCTGCCGGGCGGGTTCGTTGTCTTCAGCGACCTCGAGGAAAACGCGCTCTGCGCCATGTTTCCCGGCTAGTCTCACGAAGTCGGTCATGAGCCGCGCGGCAATGCCCTGGCGCTGCCGGTCCTGTGCCACTCCGATGGAGATGATCTCGGCCTCATCGGCGATCACCCGGCCCAGAACGAAGCCGACCGGGCGGGCCTCGTCACCGGACAGGGCGATGAGGGCCAGCGAGGCAGGCTGCTGCATGAGCGCGGTGAAACTCTCGCTGTCCCAGGCCTGCGCAAAGAGCTGGCTTTGCAGGGCTGCGAAAGCGTCCGCGAACTGCGCGTCGGCTTCGATCACTGTGACTGCTGTGTCGGGGGAGGCTGTCATCGCGCACGGGGCAGGGACTTGCCGATCTGCGGCTTGGCGTCCGGCTGGCGAAGGTAAAGCGGAGCAAGACGCTCGCTGACCGGAAGTTTCGCGGCAATGTGCGCAAGAATGCGGGCATCTGGTTGCAGCGTCGCGAGCTCGACAGTCGCTGCGCGCCCGGCGCGCGCTGCCGCTTCGGCCAACGCCGCCGCACCCGAGCCGATGCAGACCAGCGGAGTTTTGGGACCAAGGCTCGCAGCAACGTCCGGGGTCATGACTGCGGCGTCGGAAGTGGGATCGCCGTTCGCGCCATCGAACGTCTGGAAGAAGATCTGGCCGGCGCGGGCATCCATGCACACGGCAAATGTCGGCTCTGCCGCGAGGGGGCCAAGCTTGGCGAGCGCCCCATGCGCCAGCACGTGCAAGCTCGTCGTGGCGCGGATCGGCAGGCCCGTGGCGAGCGCCAATCCCCGTGCGGCAGCAACTCCGACGCGGATACCCGTAAACGTACCCGGCCCGGTCGTCACGGCGATGGCATCGACGCTTTCGAGGCTCCTGCCGGACTGGAGCAGCACCTCATCGATCATGGGCACGAGGCGCTCGGCTTGACCCGTCGCCATCTCCTCGTAGCGCCAGGCCAAGTGCTCTGCTCCGCCGGTGCCCGAGGCGGCGTCCCGCCACAGAATGGCCGCCGAGCAAGCGCCGAAGCAGGTATCGAATGCGATGACGTTCATGGGTGTCGACCTATACCGGGGACAGCCGGGCTGCGCCACCCGCGGGGGTGACTTCGGAAATGCGGCCAACAGGGATCGCGGAACCAATTGGCGCTCAAAGCGCCGGAAGCTCGGGGGAACGTCGAGGTGGTGAGGGGCCCGGCGCCTGCCGGGCCTCAGCCTTACACCGCCTGCACTTCCTGCACGTCCGGGCAGAAGTGTCTGAGGAGGTTCTCGATGCCGTGCCGCAGCGTTGCTGTCGAGCTCGGGCAGCCGGCGCAGGCGCCGCGCATGTGCAGGAACACGACGCCGTCACGGAAGCCGTGGAACGTGATGTCGCCGCCGTCCTGGGCCACGGCCGGACGCACGCGCGTCTCCAGCAGCTCCTTGATGGTCAGGACGGTCTCCTCGTCCTTCGGGTCATAGTTGCCGCCCGCAACGTCATTGGAGCTCTCGCTGGCGAGCACCGGAGATCCGGACAGGAAGTGCTCCATAATCGCGCCGAGAATGGCCGGCTTGAGGTGCTGCCACTCGCCATCGCCCTTCGTCACCGAGATGAAGTCGGAACCCAGGAACACGCCTGTCACGCCCTCGATCTCGAACAGGCGCTGCGCGAGCGGGGACTCGCCAGCTTCCTCGCGCGTGCGGTAATCGGCCGTTCCTTCGCCCAGGACCGGCTTCCCCGGAATGAACTTCAGGGTCGCGGGATTAGGGGTCGGTTCGGTCTGAATGAACATGCCTGTCTCCTTGATCCCGGCGCGCGCAGATGACTGGGCGTGCGCAAGTGTTCGTCTGCTTTAGAATTATTCTACTAGTATGGGGTGGCGCGGTCAAAAGTCGAGACCGACGGTCGGACTACCCTAGGCCAAAGCCTGCAGGTCATCGAGCGTCAGGTTGCCGGGCACGATCGTGATCGGGATCGGGAACGAGCCAGCAGCGTTTCCGGCGGCGAGCGAGGAGACCAGCGGTCCGGGGCCCATGGTGTCGGTCGCGGCCCCGAGAGTCAGCACCGCGATATCCTCATCCTCGTCGATCAGCTCGAGAATCGTCTCCGCCTTTTTGCCTTCGCGAATGACCTCCTCCGTCAGCACCTGCTCGAAACCGGCCATGTTGAGCTTGCGACGGAACAGGCGGAACAGCGCCTTGGCCTTGGTGGTCTCCTCCTCGAGCTGCACCTGCCGCACGCCGACCCAGTGCTGATACTCCTGCGGCTCGATGACGTAGAGCAGCAGGATCATGCCCGAGGTGTGCGCGACGCGCAGGGCGGCAAAGTAAAGGGCGGCCTCAACCTCGTCGCTCTCGTCGACAATGACGAGATACTTGCGTAGGTGGCCTTCCTCGAAAACCCGACGCTTCTTTGTCGTTGCCATAGCACAACTCTGTCATGTTGCAGCAGTGACGGCAATCTCGGCAGAGACGCGGATCGTATGTCGAGGCGATCCGGCTCACTCGCCGAGATAAACGGCATCGGCGCGCTTCGGCTCCCTATCCGTTGATGAAGCCGACGAGCTCCTTCACCTGGCGCATGATCGGCGCCGCGATGTCCCGCGCGCGGCGTGAGCCGTCGATGAGAATGCGGTCGATCTCAGCAGCATCGTCGGCCAGCCGCCGCATTTCCGTTCCAACGGGCGCGATCTTCGCCACAGCAACGTCGGCGAGAGCCTTCTTGAAGGTCGAGAACTGTCCGCCGCCGAACTCGCGCAGCACGGAGGCGACATCCATGCCAGCCAGCGCGGCGTAGATGCCGACCAGGTTTTCGGCCTCGGGCCGTCCGGCGAGACCCAGCTCCTCGGACGGAAGCGGCTCGGGATCGGTCTTCGCCTTCTGGATCTTGCGGGCGATCGCGTCGGCGTCGTCCATCAGGTTGATTCGCGACAGGTCCGAGGGATCGGACTTCGACATCTTCTTCGTGCCATCACGCAAGCTCATGACGCGCGTAGCCGGGCCGGTGATGATCGGTTCGGGCAGCGGGAAGAAATTGCCGTCCTCGAACCCTGCCTGGACGATCGCATCCCGATAATCGTTGTTGAACTTCTGCGCGACGTCGCGGGTCAGCTCGAGATGCTGCTTCTGGTCCTCGCCAACCGGCACGTGCGTGGCGCGATAGACGAGAATGTCCGCAGCCATCAGGTTCGGATAGGCATAGAGCCCGACGGACGCGTTCTCGCGGTCCTTGCCGGCCTTTTCCTTGAACTGCGTCATGCGATTGAGCCAGCCGAGCCGGGCAACGCAGTTGACGACCCAGGCGAGCTCGGCATGCTCGGCCACCTGAGATTGATTGAAGATGATGCTCTTCTTCGGGTCGAGGCCGGCGGCGATATAGGCCGCCGTCACGCGCCGGATGGCCTCTCTCAGCTCGTTCGGATCCTGCGCCACCGTAATGGCGTGCATGTCGACGACGCAGTAGATGCACTCGTGCGTATCCTGCAGCTTGATCCACTGCAGCATCGCGCCGAGATAGTTGCCGAGATGGATGGAGCCGGTCGGCTGCATCCCTGAGAAGACGCGCGGCGTGATCTTCATGGCTACCTGCGTGTTGACGATTGCGGGCGCGTTATCGCGCGCTGGGCTGCCCGGCGCAAGTGGAGGCAGCCCCGGTTCTCAGGCAGCCCGGCGGATGAAGCGGCGAAGCTGCCCGATTTTCAGGACACCCGTCGCGAGGATCATGACGCCATAGGCGGCAAGGCCGGCCACCACGAGGACGGCGAGCGCAGAGCCGCGGTGAGCCAGTTTCTGCGAGCTCGCGAAGTGGGGCTCCAGCACAGGCAGCACGGCGATCAGGACAGCACCCATCACGACGCTCGCAAGCAGGATCAGCCACGCATTGCGGATCAGCCTGCGGTCCGCCTGATAGTCACCGGAGCGCGCGAGTGTCATCACCAGCAACGCCGCGTTGACCCAGCCGCCAATGGAGGTCGCGATCGCGATCCCGACGTGTGGCATCCATCCCAGCCGCTCGAAGATGAAGAACAGCGCCAGTGAGCCGACGGCGTTGACGACGAGGTTGACGGCAGCGAACCGCATCGGTGTGCGCGTGTCCTCGCGCGCGAAGAAGGCGGGCTGGAACACCTTGATCATGACGAACGAGGGCAGCCCGATCGCGAACGCGGCGAGCGCGGCGGCGGTCGCCTGGGTGTCCGCCGCGGTGAAGGCGCCGCGTTGGAACAGAACGCTGATGATCGGTTGCGCGGCAACGACCAGCGCCACCGTTGCGGGAATGGTGAACAGTAGCGCGAATTCCAGGGAGCGGTTCTGGCTGTCGTGGACCGCGACACTGTCGCCAGCACGCAGCTTGCGCGCGAGATCTGGCAACAGCACCACGCCGACCGCCACGCCGATGATGCCGAGCGGGAGCTGATAGAGCCGGTCGGCGTAATAGAGGTAGGAGACGGCGCCGGCCTGCAGCGACGCGATGATCGTGCCGACGACGATATTGATCTGCGTGATGCCGCCGGAGATCAGGCCAGGAATGCCGAGTGCGACGAGCCGCTTGACGCCTTCCGTATAGCGTGGCCAGGCGGGCCGCAGCCGGATGCCCGCGCGCCGGACGGCGAACCAGAGCATCGCGAGCTGGACGAGGCCGGCAACCGTGACGCCGATCGAAAGTATCACGCCCGCGCCCGGCTTCCGGGTGTA
>JAEZHL010000404.1 GCA_023416575.1 Pseudomonadota bacterium | reverse complement strand
AATGCGATCTGGCCGAGCGCATCGCCGAGTGCCTCTTGCGTGCTCTCGAAGCTGATGCCTTGGCCGGCGCAGTACTGCCTCAGATCTCGAATGGCCGGGTCCTCGGGCGAGGCCGCCGTGTAAGCGAGCACATCCTTGCCGCGGCCGAGTGCGTGATCGAGCGCGTCGAGGGCTGATGAGATTTCGGCTTCGCGCTGATCAGCGCTGGCGATCCGCCGACCGTCGAGCCGGACCGCGACGAACCCTGCGTCCTCTGCGCACCGGATCTGGGCCGCGGTCTCGGGCGAGCAGCTTCCCGATACGACGAGGAGCCGGTCGATCGGTTGGAGCCGAGGTGGTGGAGGTGGGGCGGCCGGGAGCAATCCTGCTGCGCGCCAGTGGGCCACCAGCGCATACTGCAGTCCGGATGAGGAGGCGGAGAACAGCCCCCTTTCGCGGCATTCCCAGATCAGCCGACCCGCTTCCGCCTGGGTTGCGGGATCGGTGATATCGAACAGAACGACTTCAGCTCCGCTCCGCCGCAGCTCTTGAAGCTTCGCCTCAGCGGAGCCTGCAGCAAGGTCGACAAGATCGATCAGAGCGATCTGCTTGGCCGTTTGTGCCGCGAGATGCCGCTGCAGATCCGCCTCACGCATCGGCGTAATGGGGTGGCGCGACATGGTCGGGTGCCGGTCGAGGCGATGGCGCACGCTGCCGATCCCCGCGAACAGATTCCCGAATGCCTGCCACCGCCTAAGCTGCGGTGCGCCGACGACCATCGGCGACCATGACTCGGCTGCACGCGACAGCCCGATGTCGATGGCCGTCCCGATCGATCCCACCTCGGGCGATGAGTCGAACGTGGAGCACACTTTGTATTGTGTAATCGGCGCGCCGATGCCGAACAGCGTGTCGAAAAATGCCGGCAGGTTCGCGTGCATCCAGGCGGGTGGCTTGCTGCGCGCGATCCCGGCGATGCCGATGCCGCGCCGGTCCGCAAATTGCGCGAGGCGCGCCGGTGTCGGCAGCCCGAGGAACAGGACGGTCGGGAGCCCGGCGTTGAGCGCCATGACCTCCATCGTGTCCGTCGAACCCGTGAAGTCGTCGCCGTAATAGGCGAGCAGGGGGCCATCCGGCAGGCGTGAGGTCATCGGCCGAAGGTCTCGAGTGCTTCGCGCAGCTCGCGGGATTCCCGGGCTGCAGCATCAAGGGAAATGCCGGCCACCGCGGCGTCCCAGGCGTGCCGCAAAGCGCGGACACCGGCAGCGATGCCGCCGGGGTGCGCGACGATCCCGCCGCCTGCGCAATAGATCAGGTCCGTCGAGCCGAGCGCTTGGTAGGTGCCGGGTGCCTGCTTCGCGGATTGGCCGGAAGAGAAGACCGGCATGACCGTGCAGGGTTTCGAGACGAACATCGGCGTGAGGCACTCGCGTGCCGATGCAATGACGCTCTCGTCGGGTTCCCAGAACTTGTTGGCCAGCCCGTTGACGTGCATGTGGTCGACGCCAGCCAGCCGCCACAGCTTCTGCCACGCGATATATGACCATCCGTTTGCGGGCGAGCGGCCCAGGTAGCCCCAGCCGTTCCGGTGCGCGTGGATCGGCAGCCGGGTGTGCCGCCGCAACTCGACGACGCCGGCGAGCCCGATCGAGTTGAGGCTGACCATCACGCACGTGCCGCCAAGTTTCTCGACGAGATCGTGGCGCCGCCGCATCTGATCGAGATCGCCCGTGATGTTCACGGCGTACATGGTTTTGCGCCCGGTGCGCTGCTCGCTGTCGCTGATGACCCGCAACACCGCGCGCAGGCGTTCGTCGAACGGACAGTGCGGCCCGTCGGACTGCAATTCGTCGTCCTTGATGAAGTCGATGCCGCCTTCACAAAGCTGACCGGCGAGGAGGGCGGTATCCTCCGGACTGAGGCCGACTGAGGGCTTGATGATCGTGCCGATCAAGGGGCCATTTGCGACTCCGGACAGCCGGCGTGTCCCTTCGACGCCGAACGCGGGGCCCTGGTAGGCGTCGGCGAACGCGTCAGGCAGGGCGACGTCGAGGAGCTGCAGTCCTGCAACCTGATTCAGCTCGAACAGATTCCCAGCCACTGTCGCGACGAGATTCGGCAGCGAAGGGCCGATGTTGCTCAGGGGCCAGGACAACTCGAGCTCGTACCGTCGATACGCCGGGCCGGAGGCAGCGCCGGGGAGCGAAGCCCCATCGACATTGCCCAACACTTCCAGTCGCTCGACCCGCGCTGCAGCGCGCGCCTTCAGCTCCTCGCTCTCTCCCGGGATCGCGACAAATGTTCCGGACGATTGTTCTCCGGCAATGACATCTGCCGCCTTCTCACCGTCGACAGCGGTCTCGAGCAAGTACGTCGCGCGAATGCGATCGGTCATGAGCTGAACTCTAGCGAAGGGCCCAAGTCGGAAGCGCCAAGGAAAGCCACGGAATGTAAGTCAGGAGCAAGAGCCCATCACTGTGCCGTTGGGCAGGCAACGCGGGCTCCGTCGAACCCGCGTTACTCGCAGCCCGAAGCGGGCAGGACGGCCAGCGGCTTTCATTCAGCCGCTGGCTGGTCCCGTTACCGATCAGTCGTGATGAGCTCCCAAGCCACACTCAGCACGTGGTTACTTCAGCAGCAGATTCGGCAGGATCAGTGAGATCTGCGGGAAGTAAGTGATGAGCAGCAAGGAAATCACCAGGGGCACGTAGAAGGGCGCTACAGCGACCAAAGCCTTGTTGATCGGCAGATTTGCCACTTTGGCGACGGCAAACAGCACCATGCCGACCGGCGGTGTCAAAAGCCCGATCATCAGGTTGAGAACCATGATGATGCCAAAGTGCACCGGGTCGACGCCGACCGCCACCGCCAAAGGCAGGAGCATGGGCGTAAAGATGGTGATCGCGGCATTCGTCTCCATGAAAAGGCCGATGATCAGGAGAAAGATGTTCACCGCGAGCAGGAGCATGAACGGGCTGAGATTCAGGCCATCGACCAGCGCCACCAGCTGCTGCGGAATCTGCGTGAACACCAGCAGCCAGCCATACAATGCCGCAGCCGCGATGATGAGCATGATGATCGCGGTCTCGCGCATGGTCTCACGCAACACCTGGATGAGCTGCGGCACCGTGATCTCGCGATAGACGAGCATTGCGATGATGACTGCATAGATAGCAGCAATGGCCGCTGCTTCGGTCGGCGTGAAGATACCCGTCGTCATGCCACCAATGATGATGGCTGGTGTGACAAGCGGTGGCAACGCGCGGAGAAAGCTGGAAAACAGCGCGGGAAAACCTTGCCACTTCTCGGTCGGCAGATTGCGGCGTTTCGCCTGCCACCAGACGAGGGCCATCATCAGGATGCCCATGAGCAGGCCGGGCAAAATTCCTGCGATGAGCAGTGCTGTCGCCGAGACGTTTGCAACGACGGCGTAGATGATCAGCGGGATGCTGGGCGGGATGATCGGGCCGATTGTCGCCGAAGCGGCTGTGACGCCGACGGAAAAGTCATCCGGATAGTTGGCTTGCCGCATGGCGCGGATCTCGACCTGGCCGACACCGACGGCATCCGCCACAGCTGAACCGGACATGCCGGAAAAGATGATCGATGCGGCGATATTCACCTGGCCGAGGCCACCCCGCATGTGCCCAGCGAGCCGGTGCGCGAAGTCATAAATGCGGTCGGTGATGCCGCCCGTATTCATGATCTTTCCCGCGAGGATGAAAAATGGAATCGCGAGAAGGGGGAAGCTGTTGACGCCATAAACCATCCGCTGCGCGAGGATGGTGTAGGGAATGCCATCGATCCCGCGTTCGAAGGCGGTCACGATGAGGGCCGTCAGCCCGAGCGAGAATGCGGCCGGAATCCCAACGACGAACAGGAGGATGAGGACACCGATGAAAAGGGCGAGGATCATTCGTCGGTTTCCTTAGCTACGGTTGGCCAGACGCGTGGCGCGGTCGAACATGTCGAGCATGATCAGAAAGGTCATAACCGCGACCGCGACGCCGACGGCTCCATAGATGTAGCCCATGCGGAACCAATCCATCGTCGCCGTGAACGTGGTCCAGGTCGCGTTCATCAGCAGCCAGCAGCCATAGCCCACCGACAGCAGAAACCACGCGATCATCAAATCGACGATCAATCCAACAACATCAGCGGATTTTCCGGAGACGAACCCGTCGATGATATCGACGCGAATGTGCTCGCGCGCGATAAGGACGACCACACCACCGAAATAGGTGGTTAGAACACACATCATGCGGGCCAGCTCCTCTGTCCATTGCAGCGGAGAGTCCAGCACATATCGGAAGAAGACCTGGAGAACGGATGCGGCGAGCATGATGACAAAGGCGGTCACCGCCAATATTTCGAACGCATAATAGACTATGCGCCGAATGCCTCCGATCTGTTCCATTTCGTTCCCCGATTGTCTGCTTTTTTGAATGACGAAGGCGGCGATTGCCGCCGCCTTCGCGTGACGATCTTGCTGTGCTTACTTGAGGTACTTCGCAACGGCGTCAACGACGCTCGGAGCCCACTTCTTCGACAGCTCGTCGATTGCGGGGCGAGCCTTCGCAATGAAGGGCGCGCGATCGAGCTTCACGGCGGTCATCTTATGCTTTTCGACCAGGC
>JAEZHL010000325.1 GCA_023416575.1 Pseudomonadota bacterium | reverse complement strand
CCGGATTTTTCTCGAGGCACGCATGCAATGACGCGAGCCAGCCCGGGTCCGGAAGGGCATCGTCATCGATGAAGACGACGAATGGCGTTTTCGCAGCCTCAAACCCTAAATTCCGTGCGCGCGAAAGCCCGGGCGGCGTACTGCGCAAATAACGCAAAGGAAGTCCGGCGGGCACCTCGGATTGAAAATCCGCTTTCAATGCCGCATCCGGCGTATTGTCGACGACAACGACGTCGAAAAACTCTCGGCCGAGCGTCTGCTGCTCCAAGCTCGCGAACAGGGCACGGAGATGATCGTAACGATCAAATGTGCAGACAATGACAGAAATACTTTTCACGGCACTCAATTCCATCGATCCAGTGCAGTCTCGGTTGGAACTAGTTAGAAAACAATGTGATGTTCTGGTTGAGCGCCCAGTGTCATGCGCTCACACTGAACTCATTGACGTATCTCTCTTGTTTCTCAACTACGCTGGCTCTCGCCCTCTTGGTTTGCTCAATGGCAAAACCCCACCGGGGCATGGACCAAGCCCGCCTATCGCCATCTGCATCGACTACGGATGGTACGTCAATAGACCGACGAGTTTACCTGTTTACAATATCCGGCACGGGTCCATGTCGCTAATGCGCACGGGACCAACTCAAAAACCCATGCTGACCAGCGGCAGGTGTTGCTGGTACGCCCGTCAGCCTGACCGCCTCCGAGGCCGCCGGCTCCGACACAGCCAACCCGCTGCCGCCACGTTCCGCGCTATCGAAACAAGCACGGCAAACCTGAGCATCTCCCGGACCCGCGGCAGCAACCTGCGCGCCGGCCAGAACTCGAGCGTTCTGGTCGGGGAATTGAGCCCTTCACCTCGATTTGGGGCCGTTTGCACGGTTACGGGCTCGGGATGTCGGCAGGGTGAGAACGCCTCAAGAAGTCTCTTCTTCCATAGAAACTAATTTGCGGTATAATTTCGAGAGAAAGGAGTGTACCCTATGCGCGCCCTTCAATCCGCCGCGGTAAGCCCCGAAGCCGGGGCCGTCGTGACAAAGGCCGTCCTTCGGGCGGCAGATCAGCTCTCGCTCACCGCCCGAATCCTCGCCACCACCATCGGCGTCAGCGAGGCGACGGTGTCGCGCATGAAGCGGGGCGAATTCGGGCTCGATCCCGGCACGAAGCCGTTCGAGCTTGCGGTTCTCTTCGTGCGCCTGTTCCGGTCGCTCGACGCAATCACAGGTGGCGATCAGAAAGTGGCTGCCCGCTGGCTCGCCAATCCCAATACCCTCCTCGACGCCCGGCCGATCGAGAAGCTGCAAACCGTAAGCGGGCTCGTCGATGTCATCGCCTACCTGGACGCGCGTCGCGCTCTCGTCTGAGCTCCATCGTTTCGACGGCGCGTGCTGGCGGCTGATCGAAGCCCAGCACCGTGTCTCGACGCTGAAACTGACCGATACGCTCGCCGAGCAGGAGCTGCTGGAAGACCTGATCGAGGAGACCAAGCCAGCGATCCCGCCGGAATGCCGCCATCTCGACTTCCTGCTGGCGACACCGTTCCGCTATGGCGCAGTCTATCCGAACGGGTCGCGCTTCCGCCGCGCCGGGCGCACGCTCGGCGTCTACTATGCGGCCGAGACCCCAACGACTGCCGTGGCGGAGATGGCCTTTTATCGGCTTCTGTTCTTCGCCGAGTCTCCCGACACACCGTGGCCGTCTGATGCAGCGGACTACACCGCATTCGCTGCCGAGATCGCGACCACTCGCCTCCTCGACCTGACGCGTGATCCACTGTCCGCCGACGGTGCCCTCTGGACCGACGCCGTGGACTATCGTCATTGCCAGAACTTCGCCGACGCAGCCCGAGCGGCTGACGCCGACGTGATCCGCTACCAATCGGTTCGCGATCCGGCCAAAGGGCCCAATCTGGCAATCCTGTTGTGCCGCGCCTTCTCGAAACCTGCACCGGTCGAGCGGCAAACCTGGCGCATGCGTTTGAGCCATTCTGGTGTCCAGGCCTTGTGCGAGTACCCGAGACAGGCGGTCGAATTTTCTCGCGATGCCTTTGCCGCTGATCCGCGGATCGCCGGCCTGAATTGGGATCGCCGGGGCAGATAGGCTGTCCGGTTCAGTCCATTCTGAAGTCCTTGCGAGGAGCGTTCATGGCGAAGCTCGTCTTCGGAATGAACCAATCACTGGACGGCTATGTCGACCACGAGGCATTTGCGCCAGATCCCGTCCTCTTTCGGCACTGGATCGAGCATGTGCGCGGCTTGACGGGCAGTGTGTACGGCCGCCGCATGTACGAGATCATGCGCTATTGGGACGAAGATCATCCCGAGTGGACCCCGGATCTCCGCGAGTTCGCGGCGGCCTGGCGGAGCCTGCCGAAATGGGTCGTGTCGCGCACTTTGCAATCGGTTGGCCCCAATGCGACGCTCGTCGAGGGTGAACTCGAAACGGTGATCCGTGGCCTCAAAACTCGGCTCGCTGGCGAGATCACCGTTGCCGGACCAGTCCTGGCGCGAAGCCTGACCGACCTCGGTCTCATCGACGAGTATAGGCTCTACGTCCATCCCGTTGTGCTTGGCCACGGCAAGCCATTCTTCACCGGCCCGCGGCCACCGCTCCGCCTCGTGGCCAGTGATGTGATCGGCGAGGATGTGATCTGGCTGACGTACGTACCTGCCTGATCACCCGACAAGGCTCTAGTAC
>JAEZHL010000312.1 GCA_023416575.1 Pseudomonadota bacterium | reverse complement strand
GAGAAGGCCAATGCCGAGCAGATCCGCGCCGTGGCAGCTCACGGCACCCGTGTCGCCTTCAACGGAGCCGACATGCTCCGCCACAACCAGATCGCCGACATGGTGGCGGAGGCCGAGCGCGACTTCGGGCAGGTCGACATCCTGGTGAACAACGCCGGGATTCAGTACGTCTCGCCGATCGAAGAATTTCCGATCGAGAAATGGGACGCGGTTATCTCGATCAATCTCTCGGCGCCCTTCCACGCGATACGGGCGGTCGTTCCGGGGATGAAGGCACGCCGCTGGGGGCGGATCATCAACATCTGCTCGGCGCACTCCCTGAGGGCGTCGCCGAACAAGGGGGCCTACGTGGCCGCCAAGCACGGGCTCGCTGGGCTGACGAAAACGGTGGCGCTCGAGCTCGCGCAGCACGGCGTCACGGCCAATGCCATTTCGCCCGGCTTCGTCTGGACGCCGCTGGTCGAGAAGCAGATTCCGGATCTTGCCCGGACGCAGGGGATCAGCGAGGAGCAGGCTCGCGCTCAAATCCTTTCGCGCCAACCGACTCGCGAGTTCGTGACTGTCGAGCAGGTCGGGGCTCTGGCCGCGTTCCTGGCCAGCGATGCGGCGCAGTCAATCACTGGGGCCAACTACTCCATCGATGGCGGTTGGACGGCGCAGTAGTTCCATGCCCGGCTGGGCCGCCGGGCTCAGCGTGGCGGCGTGATCGAGGCTAAGGGGCGCGCTTCCGGCGCCTCCTCTCGAGTGGACAGAGTCGCGAGCACCGCTGCAACAGCCGCCAGAGTGATGGCGAGCGCGATAGTGACCTCGCGGGAACGGTATCTCAGCCGGTTTTTTGCCATTGCGAACCAAAATGACGTGACCCTGGTTCGACCAATGGAAACCCAATTCGAGAAGACACGCCAGCCCCAGTTCTGCCGCGCGACAGAAGAACACACGATATGCGCATTGCGGATAGAAGCGCAGCGTCGCGCGTACGCTACTTCGCGGCGGATTGGGCTCCGTTTCGGACTACGCGCGATGCTGCCGCCGTTATCGACGCGATGCAAGAAGCTATTCCTGGAACACGGTATCACGGCTCTTGCGTATCGAGGGTAACACCGCGATCACTGCAAACAGCAATGCGATGACAAGCAGGGTGGCGCTGAGGGGCCGCTCCAGGAATGTCATCAGGCTCCCACGCGATATCACCAGTGCCTGGCGCAGCTTTTCCTCCATCAGCCGGCCGAGCACGAAGCCGAGCAGAAGTGGGGCTGGCTCGAACCCGAACTTGATTAGCGCGTAGCCGAACAGTCCGAATACCGCGACCATGAATACGTAGAGACCGGAGTTGCCAATCGAGTAGATGCCAATGCAGCAAAATACAACGATGGCGGGAAACAGCAGCCTGTAAGGTACCTTCAGCAGGCGTACCCACAACCCGATCAGCGGCAGGTTGATAATCAGCAGCATCAGATTGCCGATCCACATGGATGTGATCATGCCCCAGAAGAGGGCTGGCTGCTTTGTGATCACCTGCGGACCGGGCACGATGCCGTGGATCGTCATAGCGCCGACCATGAGCGCCATCACCGCATTGGGAGGGATGCCGAGTGTCAAGAGAGGGATGAATGACGTCTGTGCGCCGGCGTTATTGGCAGCCTCTGGTCCCGCGACCCCCTCGATGGCGCCCTGGCCAAACCGGCTGGGATCGGACGCCATCTTCTTCTCGAGTGTGTAAGAAGCGAAGGGGCCAAGGACCGCGCCATTGCCCGGCAGCAGGCCGAGTAGCGAGCCGAGGAACGTGCCGCGAACGATGGGGCCTGACGACTGGCGCAGCTCTCGCCGGTTTGGCAGCAACCGACCGATCGGTGCCTTGACGACATTGCGCGCCTCTTGGGCCTCGAGATTTCGGATGATCTCGGCGAACCCGAAGATTCCCATCGCTGCGACAGCAAAGTCGATGCCGTCGGCGAGCTCGTGCCAACCGAACGTCAGACGCTCCTCGCCGGTTTCGAGATCCAATCCGACTGCGGACAGCAGGATGCCAACCAGGATCACGGCCATCGCTTTCGGCACGGAACCGCGCGCCAGGACGACGGCGAATACGAGACCCAGCACCATCAACGAGAAGTAGTCGGCTGGACCGAACAGCAGTGCCATTTTCGTCAGGGGCGCCCCGAGGGCGACGATGATCAGCGTGGCAACGGTCCCGGCGAAAAACGAGCCGATCGCCGCAATGCCGAGCGCGACGCCAGCACGCCCTTTCTTCGCCATCTGATGCCCGTCTAGGACGGTCACCACCGAGGTCGCCTCGCCGGGGATGTTGACGAGAATTGCCGTCGTCGAGCCGCCATATTGCGCGCCGTAGTAGATGCCAGCCAGCATGATGAGCGCACCGACGGGGTCGACACCGAACGTCAGTGGCAGCAGCATTGCAATGGTCGCGATCGGACCGACACCGGGCAGAACGCCGATCAGCGTGCCAATCAAGCAGCCGATGAAGCACAAACCCAGGTTCTTCAGGGTGAGAGCAGTCGCAAACCCAAGAGCAAGGTGGTCTGTCAGTTCCGTCAATGTGAGGACCTAGAGGTGGCCGTTGAAGGGATAGGGCAGCGCCGAGGGGAGGATGGGGATCGGGAGCCGCAGGGCGACGCTGAAGAGAAGGATGCAAAAAAAGGTGATCGCGACGGTGAAAATGGCAAGCTCGAGCGGACGCGTCGTCCGGTCGGCCAGCGCAGCGAACACGATGGTTATTGGCGCGGCAATGATGAGGCCGAGCGGGCGGATGGTCCATGCGAACAGCAGCGCAGCGCCCAGCACGAAGAACAGCCCGCGCAGCGACCAGTGCGTGGTCGGCTCGCTCTCGGACGCGAGGAAACCTTGCGCCACCAACAGCAAGCCGAAAGCGCCCACCATGGCGGCGACAGCCTTCGGCACCATCCCCGATCCGACCTCGCCGAACTGCCCGACCGCGAGATCCCAGGATCCGAGAAAGCCTACGAGCGCCAGAACCAGCAGGAAGATCCCGCCGGCGAGGTCTTGCGGCGCCTTGATCTGGAGCCGTGGTGAGACGCGATCTGACGAATTGGGCTGGGATGGCTGCATTCTCCCGGCTTCCTCCCTCGCGCACTTGTCGGCGCTGTATTCTGTTAATCCGGAATCTTCGTTCCCGGTTGAGTGCAACGTTACTATCCCCTTGCGGCGGCGTCCACATTCAATGAGGTGGGTTGCGCGCGCTAGCTTGCGGACAGGGAACTGCCCCGCCAGCGGCAAGCAAGCATGGGTGATACGCGCATCAAAACCGTTGCCATTCACCTCTGGTGGCGGTTTGTTGTGCCCGAGCGAAGAAGAGGGCCCTTCCGGCCCCATCGAGAAGAAGAGGTAACTACTATGGATCGTGCCGCATCGGCCGCTGGCGAGCAGGAGATCATCTACGAGGTCCGGGACGAGATCGGTTTCGTGACCTTCAACCGGCCGCAGGCGCGCAATGCACTGACCTTCGGTATGTACGACCGGTTGGCCGAGATCTGCAGCTCGGTGCCGACTGACGGATCCGTGAAGGCGATCGTCATGACGGGCGCGGGTGATCGCGCGTTTGCTGCCGGCACGGACATCTCGCAGTTCCGCGCATTCAGCACGCCGGAGCAGGGCATCGCCTACGAGGAGCGGGCGGATGAGATCTTCTCCGCCATCGAGAGCTGCCCCATTCCGACCATTGCCGCCATCGCGGGCGCGTGCACAGGCGGCGGCGCGGGGATCGCGGCCTGCTGCGACATGCGCATTGCCAGCCGAGACATGAAGTTCGGCTTTCCGATCGCGCGTACGCTCGGCAACTGCCTGTCGGCCGCGACACTCGCCCGGCTGGTGCGCCTCATCGGGGAGCCGCGGGTGACGGACGTCATCTTCACGGCGCGACTGGTCGGTGCGGAGGAGGCGCTCGCCACCGGTCTCGTTTCCGAGGTCGTCGCTGACCACACAGCCTTGATGGCGCGTGCCGGCGAGCTCGCCCGCCAAATCGCGGGGCACGCCCCGTTGACGTTGCGGGCCACCAAGGAGCTGCTCAGGCGCTTGCGTCAGCACGGGTCGAAGGTGGACGATACCGACATCGTGGCCAAGGTCTACACCAGCGCGGATTTCCGCGAGGGCATGGACGCGTTCCTGGCTAAGCGAAAGCCAGCGTGGACGGGCCGGTAACACCGGCCCCAATACAACATCAGGAGGAAACATGACGAGAATTGCGTTCCTCGGCCTAGGCAACATGGGGACTCCCATGGCCGGAAATCTCGTGAAGGCCGGCTATGCCGTGGCCGGATACGATCTTCTGGCGGCGAATCTCGAAAAGGCTGCCGCGCGCGGCGTCGCTGCCGCGGCGAGCGCCGAGGCTGCTGCCGAGGGCGCCGATCTCGTCATCACCATGCTGCCCGCCGGCAAGGACACGATTGCCGTCTATGAGAAGACGGAAGTTCTTGTCAGGGCTGCCGATGGTGCGGTTTTTGTCGACTGCTCCACCATCGATGTCGCTTCGGCGCGCCGTGCCCACGAGCTGGCCGGGGCCGCAGGCAAGCTGTCGCTCGACTGCCCCGTCTCGGGCGGGGTCGGCGGCGCCGAGGCGGCGACTCTGACGCTCATGGCGGGCGGTAGCACGGTGGCCTTCGAGAAGGCGCGGCCGGTGCTGGAGGCGATGAGCCGAAAGGTGGTGCACTGCGGTGAGGCCGGTGCGGGCCAGGCGGCCAAGATCTGCAACAACATGATCCTCGGCATCAGCATGCTGGGCGTCTGCGAAGGGTTCAACCTTGCCGAGAAGCTTGGGCTGTCGCCACAGGCGCTGTTCGATGTCGCCTCGACCTCCTCGGGGCAGTGCTGGTCGCTGACATCCTACTGCCCGGTTCCGGGGCCGGTCCCGACGTCGCCCGCCAACAACGGCTACAAGCCAGGATTCTCGGCGGGGCTGATGCTGAAGGACCTCGGGCTCGCGCAGGAGGCTGCACGCACGGCTGGCGTGCCGACGCCGATGGGTGCGGAAGCCGCGCAGCTCTTCCAGCTCTTCGTTGCCGCCGGCAACGCGGGGGTCGATTTCTCGGGCATCATCGAGTTCATGCGCGGCAGCCCCAATCGGAGCTGAGCCGCGGCTCGGCTGCGGGGCCGGTCGGCAGGTGGAACGCGGTTCCGATCCTGCGGTTTTCCGGAGGTAAACGCTCGTGCGCGCGTGCCATGCGGGCAGGTGGCGCGCGAGCCCGAACCGGAAATCGACAGGATGACGGATACGACCGTGAAAAAGGTTCATGCGCCGGATTCGCCCAAGGGCGAAATGGGTCAAACCTATCTCGTCTCGGGCAAACGCGTGTCGATGCGCCTGTGGGAGCAGGAGCCCGCCGACAGCCACAAGGCCGAAAGCGTGCGCGGCTACGAGACAGTCGGATATGTGATCGACGGCCGGGCGGAGCTCGAGCTGGAAGGTCAGACGATCCGGCTGGAGCGCGGCGATTCCTGGCTGGTTCCGGCGGGTGCCAAGCACACGTACCGGATTCTGGAGCCGTTCACCGCCGTCGAGGCGACGGCTCCGCCTTCCCAGGTGCATGGACGCGACGAGCCACGCGACGACTGGCCGGAGCGGCTGTAGCCCATAAATCGAGACGAAGTGATCGGCCAACCCCGTAAGAGCGCGTAGATTGACTGCGATTCCTTTCGGGAGGGCTAAATGCGCCACTTCGTCTTCGACGCTTACGGCACCCTGTTCGACGTGCACTCCGCCGCGTTCCGCCACCGCGACTCGATCGGTGCGAACTGGGATCGCCTCTCCCAACTCTGGCGAACGAAGCATCTCGAATACACCTGGATTTATAGCCAGGTGGGGCGACACGTTCCTTTCTGGACATTGGCGGCGCGCAGTCTCGACTATGCCATAGCGGCGACGGGTGGCGTTTCGGCGGGGGTGCGCGACGAGCTTCTTTCCGCCTACCGGAGCTTGTCGGCTTATCCGGAGGTGGTCAGCGTGCTGGACGGTCTCAGGAGTTCTGGTGCGAGGCTCGCAATCCTGACCAACGGCGATCGGGACATGGTCGATGACGCCGTGACCTCTGCGGGTCTCGACGGGCAGCTCGACGAAATCATTACAGTGCACGAGGCAGGCGTGTACAAGCCGGCTGCGGCCGTCTATCGCCTCGCTTGCGACCGCTTCGGCGTGGCGCCGGAGGCAATCTCGTTCCAGTCCTCGAACCGCTGGGACATTGCCGGTGCTAAGGCGTTCGGGTTCCATTGCGTCTGGATCAACAGGCAGGGTGCGCCGGATGAGTATCCGGACTTGGCCGCCGATATGGTCGTTCGGAATCTGAAACCGCTGTTGAGGCTCGCGGAGGGATAGTTGCGCTCGCGGGCCCGCACCTACCATTCGGCAACGCCCGGTTCGGCCTGCCATTGACAGAACATAAGCATCACCTAAATTAGCACTAGCTAATGGGTGATGCGATGACAGGTGGGGCAACCCTCGACGTTGCCGAGTTCGAAGCCAGTGCCGCCGAGGTGGCGCGGGTTCTGCGCGCGCTTGCCAACGAGCGACGGCTGATGATCCTGTGCAAGCTCGTCGAATTGGGTGAGGCGAATGTGACGATGCTCGGAGGGGCCGTCGGGCTCTCCCAGTCGGCGCTCTCGCAGCACCTTGCGATGATGCGCGAGCAGGAGCTGGTGGCGTTCCGCCGGCAGGGCCAGACCCTGTGGTACCGGATCGCCGATGCACGCATTGAGCGGCTGCTGGCGATGTTGCACGACCTCTATTGCCCCCAGCCAGCAACGAACACGCCAGAACTGGAGTGAGATCATGAGCCTTTCCCCGATCACGTCGGCCGATGCCAAGCGCCTCATGGCGGCGGGTGCTGTTCTCGTCGATGTCCGCGAGGCCGATGAGCATGCCCGTGTGCGCATCCCCGGCGCGCGGCACGTGGCGCTCTCCGGTCTCGGCCGGGTCGATTGCGCGGATGCTCCCGCAGTCATCTTTCACTGCCGATCGGGGGCACGGACGGCAGCGGCGGCCGCCAAGCTGGCTGCAGCCGCAGCCCCGACTGAGGCCTACGTGCTCGAGGGCGGCCTTGAAGCGTGGCGGAGGGCCGGGCTTCCGGTCGTCGAGGACCGGAGCCAGCCCATCGAGATCCAGCGCCAGGTGCAGATCGCGGCCGGGACGCTGGTGCTGGCAGGCGCCGTGCTCGGTACATTCGTCAATCCGGCCTTCTATGGGCTTTCGGCTTTCGTCGGCGCCGGGTTGATCTTCGCCGGTGTCAGCGGCTTCTGCGGAATGGCCCGGGTGCTGGCCCGTATGCCCTGGAACCGCGGGTCGGGGCAGGCGGCTGCTGCCTGATGTGGCAACCGCTGCGTCGATCGAGCGTTCTTGTCGTGATAAAAGCAGGACGCTGAATGATTTGATGCAGGTCAAGGCGCGGCGGTCGTCCCCGAGGGATTGGGACTGGCGCGGATGACGTTCCCAGCTAGGAGCAGGGGCATGTACAGCAACATTCTGGTGACGACGGATGGCTCGGAGTTCTCCGAGCGGGCATTCGGTCATGCGGCCGATCTCGCCAAGCTTTCCGGCGGCAAGCTGACGGCCGTGACCGTGACGCCGCCGTTGCAGATCATCGCGATCGAAGGCGTCGTCTATCCGGAGGACCCGGAGAAATTTCAAGCAACGACCCTGACCCAGGCTAAGGCGGCGCTCGATGCGGTGGCCAAAGTTGCGGCGTCCCACGGCGTTCCCTGCGAGCTGGTGCAGGTCGAAAACGCGCAGCCCTATGAAGGCATCCTCGATACGGCGAAGCAAAAGGGGTGCGATCTGATCGTCATGGCCTCCCATGGCCGGCGCGGCTTCTCCGCCTTGCTGCTCGGCAGCGAAACGCAGAAGGTGCTCACGCACAGCACGATTCCTGTCCTCGTCTACCGCTGAGTTCGCCTCACCCCGCGCTCCGGCAACGACAGTACACCGAATTGCCTCAGTCGGGGATTACGGGTGAGCCGCAGAACCTCGCGGAGAGAACGCATGTCGACGATCACGCTTTTCCACGGCGCGCCATCGCGCTCGTCCGTGGTTCTTTGGTTGCTCGAGGAGCTTGGCGAGCCGTACGACGTCCATCTCGTCAGCTTCAAGAAGGGCGAGAACCTCACTCCGGAATATCTCGCCATAAACCCGATGGGAAAGGTGCCGGCGCTCCTGCACGGTGATACGGCGATCACCGAGTCGGCGGCGATCTGCACGTATCTTGCCGATGAGTTTCCGCGCGCCGGGCTCAATGTCCCCGTCGGAGATCCGCAGCGCGGCGTTTACCTCAAGTGGCTGTTCTTCGGGCCGAGCTGCGTCGAGCCGGCGATCATGGACCGCGCCTTCCCGCGCAAGAATGAGCCGCCGCGTTCGGCGCTGGGCTTTGGTGATTTCGACCTCGTCATGGATGTGCTTACCAAAGCAACAGGGGCGGCCAGTCCGTACTTGATGGGTAGCCAGTTCACGGCGGCCGACGTTGTGATCGGCTCCGTTCTGCGCTGGGGCATGACATTCAGTCTCGTGCCGCAGCGTCCTGAGTTCGTGGCCTACACGGACCGCCTCAACGCCCGGCCAGCGGCGATGCGGGCGCAGGCCAAAGACGCCGAATACCAGAAGCAGCAGGAAGGAGCCTGACGACGGCCTCTGCAGCTCGACGGAACGGCGTGATCGAGGCACTCAGTCCACCCCATTCAGCTTGCGTTGCACCCGCT
>JAEZHL010000093.1 GCA_023416575.1 Pseudomonadota bacterium | reverse complement strand
TTGCAATTCCGCAGGTCGGGTAGGGGCGCCTGGAAGCCCGGGAGCGGCAGGTGGTCGTGGAGATCGGGGAGAGACGGGACCGACTGGTCGCGCATATGTAGGCTCACTCACCACAGCCCAGTTTAGTACACTTTTTGGGCTTTGAAAAAGAAATGCAGATATGGGGCAATGTTAAATTGCCCCACTTTTCAGAAAACTTTTTCACTCTGCCCGCGAGCGCTGTGATGGCTAGGGTGTGTGGTACCCATACCCATGAACGGCAATTCGATTCGTATCATCGGGATAGATCCGGGGCTGCGGCGGACGGGGTGGGGGGTCATCGAGTCGGATGGCGTCCGGCTCGGGTACGTCGCCTCGGGCATGATCACGTCCGACGGCGAGGATGACCTTGCGTATCGGCTGCGCGAGATCTTCGAGGGGCTCACCGGGGTCATCGCGAGTTTCGCGCCCCGCGAGGCCGCGGTCGAAGAGACGTTCGTCAACGAGAACGCGCGCGCGACGCTCAAGCTCGGTCAGGCGCGCGGCATGGCGCTGCTGGCCCCGGCCCTCAAGGGGCTGAAGGTGGCGGAGTACCCGCCAAATCTCATAAAGAAGTCGGTCACGGGCACGGGGCACGGCGACAAGCGGCAGATCCAGGCGATGGTCGGGTTCCTGCTGCCGAAAGCGAAGTTCGACAGCGCGGATGAGGCAGATGCGCTGGCCATTGCGATCTGTCATGCCAATCATCGCGCGAGCCGGCAGGCGCTGACGCGGGTTGCGCGGCAGTTCGGCGGGTGAGGGCAGGGACGTGATGGTGATCCTGTCGGAAGGAGGCGGGGCGTGATCGGGCGGCTCAGGGGCAAGGTCGATGCGATCGGCGAGAGCCATCTCATCGTCGACGTCAACGGCGTCGGCTACGAGGTGCAGGCCTCCACGCGCATGCTGCGCAATCTGAAAGTGGGGGATGAGGTCCGCCTCTCGATCGAGACGTACGTGCGCGAGGACGCGATCCGTCTGTTCGGCTTTACGAGCGAGGTCGAGCGGGCTTGGTTCCGGACGTTGCAGTCCGTGCAGGGGGTCGGCTCGAAAGTGGCGCTCGCCATCCTCGGGACGCTGTCGACGCAGGACCTCGCCAATGCCATCGCGCTGGGCAACTGGGCCGCCGTCGAGAAGGCCCAGGGCGTCGGCAAGAAGCTGGCGCAGCGGGTCGTCGCGGAGCTGAAGGAGAAGGCGCCCGTGCTGTCCGTCGGTGCGCTTCAGGTCCCGGCCGCACGGGCCAATGGTGGGGCAATTGCGCCGCCGGAGGGCAATGCGGCCGCCGAGGCGATCTCGGCGCTCACCAATCTCGGCTACCAGCCGCAGCAGGCGGCGGCAGCGATCGCGGCCGCGATGGGCGAGCTCGGCGAGGCGGCCGACACTGCGCGGCTGATCAAACGGGGACTGAAGGAATTGGCGAGATAGGGCGAGGATGCACGGGCTTTCAAACTCTCAGCGGGCGCTGTGGACCTTCCTGCTCTATACGCTGGCCGGGCCGTTCATCGGCGCTTTGGCGATCGCGCTGCTGATGCCGATCGGCATCGGGACAGGGATGCTGCCGCAGATGGACGTGCCCGATGCGGCCGACATGGCGCCGCTGGTGGGCCGGACAGCGGTGGCGGCCTTCGTCTGGGGGGCGCTGCCGGCGGACCTAACGGCTCTGGGGCTGCTGCCTCTCGTGCTCCGCAATGGCAGTTTCGGCTGGATTCCGGCGGCGGTGGCGGGCGTGCTGGCGTTCGCGGTGGCGATCGTGCTGTTCGGATCGCCGGCACCGGAGCTGACCGGCCATATGTCGTTCCTGGCCGGTCTCGTGTCGCTGGCCTGCCGGTGGGTGCTCTTGAAGGCAGGCGTGCTGAAGGAATGATCCGAGCGCCCTACTCGGTCTTTCGGAACGCCAGGATGTAGGCGGCGACATCCCGCATCTCGCGCAGCGTCAGCGGAGCGCCGGGCATGACCGGATGCGGCGCGGACATCGCGCCGACAATGACCTCGCTGGTGCGCCCGGGACGGTTGGCGATTTCCTGGAACGAGGGGACATCGGCCTGTCGCGTCTGATCGCCGGGCTCGATGGCATGACAGCTGACGCAGACCTTCTTGGCGACGGCGAGCCCGCGCGCAGGATCGCCGGTCGGCTGCTGAGCCCAGGCGGCGGGAGCGGCTGCGATGGACAAGGCCAGCGAAAGGAGCGCCAGCCGGATGTGAAGTCGGTCGATTGTCATGAGCGCGTCCAGCCGATGGTCGGTGCCTGATGAAAACTGATCATAGTCTGCCGGCGCGTGGCGGCAACTAGGTTCCGGCGACGTCACCCGCTGCGGCAGCGGGGCCGGACATCCTGCGCCGAACTGTGTTAGAGCTTCCGGCGGCACGAATCACGAACAGGAGCGGGGAAGGCGCGATGACGGACCGCCTCGTCACAGGCGCGAAGCGCGAGTCGGACGCTTTCGAAGCGACGATCCGCCCGCAATCTCTCGACGAATTCATCGGCCAGGAGCAGGCGCGGGCCAACCTGAAAGTGTTCATCCAGGCGGCCCGGGCGCGCGGGGATGCGCTGGACCACGTGCTGTTCGCAGGCCCCCCGGGCCTCGGCAAGACGACGCTGGCGCAAATCATGGCCAAGGAGCTCGGCGTCGGCTTTCGCGCCACGTCCGGGCCGGTGATCTCGAAGGCGGGGGATCTGGCGGCGCTGCTGACCAACCTCGAGGAGCGCGACGTGCTCTTCATCGACGAGATCCATCGCCTCAATCCGGCGGTCGAGGAAATCCTCTATCCGGCCATGGAGGATTTCCAGCTCGACCTGATCATCGGCGAAGGTCCGGCGGCGAGATCCGTGCGCATCGACCTGTCGAAATTCACGCTCGTCGGAGCGACGACGCGCGCCGGCCTGCTCACGACGCCGCTGCGCGACC
The DNA here is from genome assembly GCA_023416575.1 of Pseudomonadota bacterium. GTDB lineage: Bacteria > Pseudomonadota > Alphaproteobacteria > Rhizobiales > Hyphomicrobiaceae > ZC4RG25. The sequence goes on along the minus strand of JAEZHL010000093.1, from coordinate 2,063 downwards.
GTTTCGGCATCCCGGTGCGGCTCAACTTCTATACGGACGAGGAATTGCAGCGTGTGGTCGAGCGGGGCGCGCGCGTGCTGGGCGCGAACGTGAGCGCGGAAGGGGCCCGCGAGATCGCACGCCGGTCGCGCGGGACACCGCGCATCGCCGGCCGGCTGCTGCGGCGCGTGCGGGACTTCGCCGCCGTGGCCGACGCGCCGGTGATCGACGCGGCCGTTGCGGACAAGGCGCTGCGCGCGCTCGAGGTCGACGGGGCGGGCCTCGATGCTCTGGATCACCGCTACCTCAAATGCGTGGCGGTGAACTACGACGGTGGCCCGGTCGGCATCGAGACGATCGCCGCCGCGCTATCCGAGCCGCGCGATGCGCTGGAGGAAATCGTCGAGCCCTACCTGCTGCAGCAAGGCTTCATCGGCCGTACGCCGCGCGGCCGCATCGTGACGCTCAAAGCCTACCGGCATTTGGGCCTCGGCACGCCGGAACGCGCGGCCTCGCCCCAGATTGGCCTTTTCGATCCGGCCAATGGTGATGCCGAGGACGTGGACGACCGTTCGGGCACGGGCTGAGTGCGCCTGAAAATCTGATATCGTGCTAGGCTGAGCTGTCGTCCCGGAGAGCCGGGGGCCCGAGGGAGTAGGTGGTGGTGGCAGAAGGCAAGCCGGGCTCGGACGGTGGTCCGGCCGGTGAGGTCGCGGCCGTGGGGCTCGGCCAGTCGAGTAATACAGCCGGCATCATCGCTATGCTCGGCGCCATGGCGAGTTTCGCTTGTGGCGACTCGCTGATGAAGCTGACGTCGGCCGATCTCCCGACAGGCGAGCTGGTCTGGCTGCGCAGCCTCCTGATGGTGGCGGCGACATCCCTATTCGCACTCGCAACGGGGGCGTTCCGCAACGCCTGGCGGCTGCTGGCGCCGCCCATGATGCTGCGCGCATTCGCCGATATCGGTGGCGCGATTGCTTATCAGTCCGCCCTGGCGCGCATGGCGTTCGCGGATCTCACGGCCATCAGTCAGGTCAATCCGCTGTTGGTGACCGCTGCTTCGGCGATCTTCCTTGCCGAGCGCGTCGGCTGGCGGCGATGGACGGCGGCGTGCGTGGGACTGATGGGCGTGCTGCTCATTATCCGGCCGGGGACGAGCGCATTCACGTGGTGGAGCGTCGTCGCGCTGTTGTCCGTGCTTTGCGCGACGACACGGGACGTAGCGACGAAGTGCATCGACCGGGCCGTTCCTGCGGTGCTCATCATCTGGGTCTCATCAGGCGTGGTGGGCCTCGGCGCGATGTTGCTCGCCTTCGTCGAGAGCTGGCACTGGCCGGCGCCGCACGTGGTGCTGCAGATCGTGGGCGCCGCGGTGTTTTCGCTGATGGGGCATGCCTTCATCATCGCCGCCGTCCGCAAGGGCGACTTGTCGGCGGTGGCGCCGTTCCGCTACTCGATCATCGTGTGGGCGCTCATTCTCGGATACGTGATCTGGGGCCACTTCCCCGATTCCATGACGCTGCTCGGCATGGCGATCGTGATCGGGGCGGGCGTCTATACGTTCCACCGGGAGCTGGCCGTGCGGCGCAAGGCACAGGTCTGAACGGGGCAATCGGCTGAGCTGTCCGCAGCCGATCGCCCTCCAAGCTCAGCCGATTTCGTCGAGAATGGTCGCGTAGTCCTCGAGCCAACCTTCGAATGCGGATGCGAAGGCGTCGTGGTCGTTCTCCGTGAGCGGCAGCGACAGGCTCATGAAGCCGCGGCGGGCGATGTAGAAGCCGCGCAGGTTCAGCTCCAAGTGCAGCAGCTTGCGGACGTCGTTTGCGGTCGCGGCGAGGTCGGCGGGGCGGCGGATCGGTGCCCGCTGCGGATGGAAGCACAGCATGGAGCCGCGCCCCAGCACCTGCATCGGCGCGTCGTGCGCGGCGATCAGTGAATTGAGACGCTGCCGCAGCCGGTCGCCGCTGGCGTTGAGCTCCGCCGCCCGCGCCACGGTGAAGACCTGCTCGAGCCCGGCGATGCCGGCGGCCATCGTCAGGACGTTGTTGTTGTAAGTTCCGGAATGCATGAACCCGTCCTTTCGC
>JAEZHL010000261.1 GCA_023416575.1 Pseudomonadota bacterium | reverse complement strand
GTGCGTTGCAGCCAGCCGGGCTTACGCGGCTCGGGCGCCAGCAGCTGACCGCGCCATTCCGCGATCGACTGCGGACGCTTCTCGATATCGAGCGCCAGGGCGCGGTCGATCGCGGTGAGGAAGCCGGCGCGATATGAGCTGATCGCGGCCTCCCGCGCCGATACCAGCTCATCCTTGACGATGCGGGACGGCGCGTCGGGTGGCCGCTTGCCACAGACGGCATGATAGAGCGTCGCGGCGAGCGCGTAGATGTCGCTCCACGGCCCCTGCTGACTGCCAATCTCAGCGTACTGCTCGTAGGGGCTGTAACCCGGCTTCACCAGTGCGCTCACCGTGCGCGAGTGCCGCGCAATGTCGCCTCTCGCCGATCCGAAATCGATGAGCACGGGCGCGCCGTCGCGACGAATGATGATGTTATCCGGTGCGATGTCGCGGTGCAGGTAGTCCGATTTGTGGATCACCTCCAGCGCATCGAGCAGTGGCGCCAGGATCCGATCGAGCTCGTATTGGCGCGGCGCGCGGCGCAGTCCCTGCAGCCAGCCCTTGAGGCTCTGGCCCTCCTCGAAGTGCAGGACCATATAGCCGGTGTTGTTGGCGCGGAAATAGCGATAGACCCGGACGATGTTGCGATGGTCGAAGCGGGCGAGCGTCTGTGCTTCGGCGATGAAGCGGTCGAGGCCCCACTGGTAGTCGCCGGCGCAATCCTGGGACCGGGGAACCGCATCGTTGCTGCCGACGCGAGCCGCGAAATCACCCGGAAAATACTCCTTGATCGTGACGTCGCGCGCGAGCGCGAGCTCCTGGGCGAGATAAGTGATGCCAAATCCGCCCGCGCCGAGCACGCGCTCGATCCGGTAATCTCCGACGAGCTCTGTACCGGCGGGAAGCGCCAGAACGTGAGTCATGCGTCTCGCTTGCGCCCGGGCGGTCGCGCGCTGCTTTGCAACGAACCGCCACGCCACCCCCTACGAAGCCTTTGGGTCAGTTCGTGCCCGGATAAGGTGTCACGATTATGGCCCCCGGATTGCCACCACAAGCGACCTGTGGCGCGAGCCAGAAGTTTCGCACCGCCACCGATAGCCATGGTTCTGCCCTCTTGCGCGCCCACCTTTCGCCGATTACGGAGGATTATTTACACCAATACCCGGCATGCCGAAGCGGCCAGCATCCCGCTGACCGCGACCGTCGTGACCGGCGCCGGATGGGATGTCAAACGTTGATTTGGTCAGCCGCCGAAGCTTGGTCGACCGCTGATTTCGATGCCGCCGCGACGTTCCGGGATTTCGTCGCTGCGATCTCGGCCCTGACCCGGGAAGGCTATCAACAGAATCCAGCGGTGATGATATGCCTGCTGGCGCTCGTGGTGCTGCCCATGCTGGCACCGCTCGGCTTGCTGTTGCGCCAGGATTCGCGAATCGTTGCCGTTGCATCAGAAGATCCGCACGACTCGGATCCATCCGAGCTGCCATCACGGGTAAGCTGGATCGAGCGCGACGGCGATCCCGAGTCGCGCCAGAGGCTCGGCAGCGGCATGCTGCGGATCGGCCGGCAGGACGACAACGAGCTTTGCCTCGACGATACCACGGTGCATCGCTATCACGCGGTGATCTACGTCTCGCCCGATGACGAGGTCATCGTCGCCAACGTCAGCGGAACGAACGGCAATGGGATCAGACTGAACGGAACCGCGGTCGAGCAGGCGTCATTGCGGCCCGGCGATTGCATCGAGGTTGGAAAAGTTCGGCTACGTGTGGGTGCGGGGGAGTAGGCAGTGGCCAGCCGAGGGTGTGGCGGTCGGAAGTGAAAGGGATGGGAATGACTGACGAAAACGATCGTGCCCCGGCAGCACGTGCGCCGGGCAAGTTTCTGGGCTCTCTGCGCGAGGCGCTGAGCGCGGCCGCCAAGGATGATACCGGCCGGCAGGCCGCCCCGACTCCCGCGCCATTCCGGCCAGCGGACCCGGCTCCGGCCGCCGGAGTAGCAGAGCCGGCCCCTGCCGTCCAACCCGCCGCGGATGCGACACAGCTCCTGCGCAATGTCTCGTCCCTTCCGAGCGCTGCGGAGGCGGCCCGCGCCGCGCGAGGCGGTACGCCGAATATTCCTCCGCTCGACAAACACGTCGAGTTCGATGCACCCCCCACGACGCGCGTCGTGCGACCTGAGCCCCTCAAGCCGGAGCCCGCCCCCGTCGATCAGGAAGCCCCCGCGCGCACCCAGCTCGTGCGCGGCCGTCAGCCCGTCAAGCGCGGGCAGTTTCATCAGGACCCTGTCGTCGGCTGGCTGGTCGTCGTCGGAGGGCCGGGCCTTGGCGCGCATCGCCCGATCTACGAAGGCAACAACACCGTCGGCCGCTCGCCCAACCAACGCGTCCCGATCGACTTCGGCGACGATGCGATCTCATCGGAGGAGCAGGCCTATATCCGCTACGATTCGGCGGACCGCTCCTTCCTGTTCGTGCCCAATCTTGCTAAAACGAACGTGGTTTCAGTCAACGAGAAGCGGCCGACGGCAGCCGTGCCATTGGCTGCGATGGACGTGATCACCATGGGTCGCACGCAGCTCGTCTTCGTCCCGTTCTGCGGGCCGGAGTTCGACTGGTCGGAGCTCCCGGATATCAAAGGTTGATGCTGCTGTTCCAGTCAGCCTTCCATTCCAGCCGGGGCGCACGGCGCTACCAGGAGGATGCGGCCCTGACCCGGCCGCTTGCTCCGCCCTCGCACAGTGGCGGCGAACCGGAACGGCTGGCCGCCGTGCTGGCCGATGGCATGGGCGGACACGCCGGCGGCGCCATCGCGAGCCGCACGGCCTGCGACTCCTTCGTCGCCACCGTTGCGACCGCCACCGGAAGCAGCCGCGATCAGCTCATGGCCGGCCTCAATGCCGCCAATGCAGCCATTGCGCGTGAAGTCGACCGCGAGCCGCGGCTATCAGGCATGGGCTCCACGCTCGTCGGCGCGCTGTTCGGGCCGGAGGGCCTCGAATGGGTGAGCGTCGGCGACAGCCCGCTCTACCTCTTCCGCAACGGCGAGATCGCGCTTCTGAACGAGGACCACTCCCTCGCCCCGGCCCTCGACCAGATGGCCGCCGAGGGCCGGCTCACGATCGACCAAGCGCGCAGCGATCCGCGCCGCCACCTGTTGCGCTCGGCCGTGGTCGGCGAGGACCTCGAGCTGGTGGACATCTCACGCGCTCCGCTGAAGCTGCAGGAAGGCGATTGCGTGGTGCTGGCCAGCGATGGCATCCACACGATCGATACGGAGGAAATCGCGCGCGTTGTCGGGGCCTATCTGAGCGACGGCTGCCAAGCTATCGCCGAAGCCCTCGTGCGTGCGGTCGAGCAGGTGCGCGACCCGCACCAGGACAACATCACGGTTCTCGCCGTGAAGCCGATCGAAGCGGGCGCGGTCGCTCAAGCCTGAAATGTCAGCTCGCCCAGCGCCTGATTATCGTGGAGGCGCCGGATCGCTGCTGCGAAGAGCGGCACGACACTGACGACCGCAAGATCCCTGCCAATAACGCCCTGGGGTAGACGAAACGGCGGCACCGTGTCCGTCACGATGATCTTCTCCAGTCCTTCGGGCATCATCCAGGCCCCCGGTTTCCCGGAGAACAGGCCATGCGTGGCAAAAGCATGGATGCGCCGGGCACCGCGCTCGCGGCATGCGTCGACGGCGCGGACCAGCGTCGTGCCGGTGCTGATCATGTCGTCGACGATCAGCACATGCGCACCAGTCACATCGCCCGCGACCTCGGTGCCAGCGACCTCTCCGTCGAGGC
>JAEZHL010000184.1 GCA_023416575.1 Pseudomonadota bacterium | reverse complement strand
CGATGCCGAGGCGTTCTGCGAGCGCGCGAAGGCGGCCGCCGACCTGGGCGGCAGTGCCGACGAAGGCTGTCCGCCGCAACTCTTCGATCCGGGCTTCCTCGTGGGGAGTCGGCGTAAACGGCAGCGGCACGTCAGGCGCATCGATCGGCGCCAGCAGACCGCGATCGCGGGCGAGGCGCCACTTCGCCCGTGAGGTGAAGAGGTGCTGCGCCTCGTCCTCCGTATCCGCGACCAGGGCCCAGAGGCAGATGTTGGCCACCGGAACCGGATGGCGCGCACTCGGGCGATAGGACTGGCGGTAAATCGCCAGGGCCTGCTCCGTGCCGCCGCCGTCCGTGATGAAATACGCGAACGAGTAGGGCAGGCCGAAATGAGCCGCGACCTGTGCGCCGTAGTCGGAGCTGCCGAGCATCCAGACCTCGGGGGTCGTCTCCCCGGCGGGATAGGCGCGAATGGTGCGGTACGGGTGATCGTCGGGGAGATCGCCGCCCGACACCCAGGCGATGAGATCCCGCACTTGCTCGGGGAACTGCATCGTCCGCATCGGGCCGAACGGATTGAGCGCCTGTGCCGTGCGTCCATCAGAGCCGGGCGCGCGGCCGACGCCGAGATCGATGCGTCCGGGCGCCAGCGCGTCGAGAACGCGGAACTGCTCGGCAACCTTCAGCGACGCGTAATGCGGCAGCATGACACCGGCGCTGCCGATGCGGATCGCCTGCGTGCGTGCCGCGATCGCCGCCATCAGGATCTCCGGCGCCGTGCCGACGATCGTGTCGTGCGCGTGATGCTCGGAGACCCAGAACCGGTGATAGCCGAGCGACTCGCAAAGCTCCGCGAGCGCCAGCGTCTCCCGGATGGACTCGGCCTGCGGACGCCCGCTGATGGCCACCGATTGATCGAGAACTGAGAGCCGGCGGAGCATGGGAATCTAAGTCCTTGGTCTGCCGGCCCTGTTCACTGTCACAGTCCGGCGAGCTTGGTGCCAATGTTGCGGAACGTCGTCTTGATGCGGCGCACGGTGCCCGTCTTGGCGCGCATGATGACGGTCTCCGTCTCGGCGAATTCACCGCGGAAGTGGACGCCGTCGAGCAGCGAGCCGTCGGTGACGCCCGTCGCGGAGAAGATCACGTCGCCGGAGGCCATCTCCTGCATCGTGTACTTGCGATCGACGTCCGCGCCCATTCTGGTGGCGCGCTCGCGTTCCTCGGCCTTGGTCGGCATGAGGCGGCCCTGCATCTGCCCGCCGATGCAGCGCAGCGCAGCGGCCGCGAGCACGCCTTCAGGTGCGCCGCCGGAGCCAAGATAAATGTCGATGCCGGTTTCGCCGGGATCGGTCGTCCAGATGACGCCGGCGATGTCGCCATCCGGGATCAGCTGAACGGCCGCGCCGGTGTCGCGCACGGCTTTGATCAGCTCGGCATGACGAGGCCGGTCGAGGATGCAGGCCGTGATCTCGCCGATCGGCACGCCCTTGGCCTTAGCCAGCGCATGCAGGTTATCTGCGGTCGGTGCATCGAGATCGATGATGCCCTCGGGGTATCCGGGTCCGATGGCGATCTTGTTCATGTACATGTCGGGCGCATGCAGCAGCCCACCGCGCTCGGCGATGGCCAGCACCGCGAGCGAGTTCGGCATCGACTTGGCGCAGATCGTGGTGCCCTCGAGCGGGTCGACCGCGATGTCCACCTCCGGCCCGTCGCCGATGCCGACCTCCTCGCCGATGTAGAGCATCGGCGCCTCGTCCATCTCGCCTTCGCCGATCACGACCCGGCCACGGATGTGAACGCGGTTGAGCTCCCGGCGCATGGCGTCGACGGCGGCCTTGTCGGCGGCCTTCTCGTTACCGCGCCCGCGGAGCTTGGCGGCTGCGATGGCCGCGGCTTCCGTTATGCGCCCGACCTCGAGCACGAGTACGCGATCCAGTCCCTCGCTACGGTCACTCGCCATGGGCCTGATCCTCCATTTCCGGTCTCAATCGGTGCAGAATGTTCAAAGTTTCTCGATGCGAATCATCTGAGGCGCCTCAGCAACCTTGCCGTCACCGGCAATGGCGGCAAGTGCCTTCCGCATCGCTTCCTCAGTCGTCTCGTGGGTAATGAGCACGACCGGTGTCAGGGAGCCGGGCGCAGGCCGCGCGCCGATGCCGGGCAGCGCGGAGCGGGGGCGCCGCTGCACGATGCTTTCGATCGACACCTCCTGCTCGGCCATCCGGGTGGCGATGGCGGCCATCGCACCGGGGCGGTCATAGACGGTGAGCCGTACGTAATAAGCACCCTGGTGGCGGTCGAGCATGGCCCGGACGTAGGGCTTGAGCTGGCCGGCCGGCGTCAGGAACGGGGGCAGCACGAGGCCGCGCGCGATATCGCCGATATCGCTCGCCACGGCCGAGGCGGTCGGTCTGGCACCTGCGCCGGAGCCGACGAGCAGCAGGTCGCCGGCGAAGTCTCCGTCGATGGCGACGCAGTTCGTGACGCCCGAGACCTCCGCAATGGCCGAATGCTTCGGCACCATGGCCGGATGCACCCGCTGCTCGATGCCGCTCGGTGTGCGCAGGGCGACGCCGAGCAGCTTGATCCGGTAGCCGAGGTCGTCGGCGGCCTCGATGTCGGCCGGCGTGATGTGCTCGATGCCTTCGATGTGGATGTCGTCGAACGCCACTTCAGTGCCGAACGACAGGCTCGTCAGCAGCGACAACTTGTGCGCGGTGTCGAAGCCGCCGATGTCGAAGGTGGGGTCGGCTTCCGCATAGCCCAGGGCTTGGGCTTCCTTCAGCACCTCGGCGAAGGGGCGGCCCTCCTTCTGCATGGTGGTGAGGATGTAATTGCAGGTGCCGTTCAGGATGCCGTAGACGCGGCGGATGTCATTGCCGAGCAGTGCCTCCCGGATCGTCTTGATGACCGGGATGCCGCCTGCCACCGCCGCCTCGAAGTTGAGTGCGACGCCGTGCTGCTCGGCGAGCCGCGCCAGCCGGATGCCATGGCGGGCGAGCAAAGCCTTGTTGGCGGTGACGACGTGCTTGCCAGCGCGCAACGCTGCTTCGACCGCTTCGGCCGCGGCGCCTTCATGACCGCCAATCAGCTCGACGAAAAGGTCGATCTCCGGATCGGTCGCGAGCGCCACGGGGTCAGCAACCCACCTCAGCCCCTCGATCGAAATGCCGCGGTCCTTGCCGCGCGAGCGTGCCGACACGGCGGCGACCTTGATCTCGCGACCCAGCGTCGCCGTCAGCCGGTCAGCGTGCGCGGAGAGCGCCTGGAGAAGGCCAGTGCCGACGGTGCCAAGGCCGGCGACGCCGAGTTTGAGAGGAGGTGACATATGTGAGCCTAACCAGACGCCTTCTGTTGCAACGGGATGACGTTGTGCATCGTCGTGGGCGATTGGGAAAGGAATTTCCTAATGTTACGCGCCGCCTGGCGGATGCGGTGCTCGTTCTCGACGAGCGCGATGCGCACGAAACCCTCGCCATATTCGCCGAAGCCGAGGCCCGGAGATACGGCAACATCAGCCTGTTCGATCAACAGCTTTGCGAACTCGACTGAGCCGAGCTCCCGGTACGGCTCGGGAATCGGTGCCCAGGCGAACATCGTCGCAGCCGGGGCGGGAATGGGCCAGCCCGCGCGGGTGAAGCTGTCGACCAGCGTGTCGCGCCGGCTCTTGTAGATCTGGCGGATCTCATCCACGCAGTCCTGCGGACCGTTGAGCGCGGCGGCTGCTGCAACTTGTATAGGGGTGAAGGCGCCGTAGTCGAGATAGGACTTCACACGTGCCAGTGCGCCGATCAGCCGCTCGTTGCCGACGGCGAAGCCCATGCGCCAGCCCGGCATGCTGTACGTCTTGGACAGCGACGTGAACTCGACCGCCACATCCATGGCGCCCGGCACCTGCAGCACGGACGGCGGCGGGTTGCCGTCGAAATAGATCTCCGCGTAGGCGACGTCCGACAGGATGATGAGCCCGAGCCGCTTCGCGAGTTGCACGGCCTCGGCATAGAAATCGAGATCGGCGGTCATCGCCGTCGGGTTCGACGGATAGCTCAGCACCATCGCCAGCGGCTTCGGGATCGAATGGCGGGCCGCCCGCTCAACACCGCGCAGGAACTCCGGCCCGGTGCTCGCCGGGATGTGCCGAATGGAGGCGCCGGAGATGATGAAGCCGAACTCGTGGATCGGGTAGGTCGGGTTCGGCACCAGGATGACGTCGCCCGGCGCGGTGATCGCCTGGGCCATGTTGGCGAAGCCTTCCTTGGAGCCGAGCGTCGCGACGACCTGTGTCTCGGGGTTGAGCTTCACGCCGAAGCGACGCTCATAGTAGGCGGCCTGTGCACGCCTCAGACCCGGGATGCCCTTGGAGGCCGAGTAACGATGGGCACGCGGCTTGCTGACCGTCTCGACGAGCTTCTCGACGATATGCTGCGGCGTCGGCATGTCGGGATTGCCCATCCCGAGATCGATGATGTCGGCGCCACCGGCTCGGGCGCCTGCCTTGAGACGGTTGACCTCGGCGAAGACGTAAGGCGGCAGGCGCTTGATGCGATGGAACTCGTCGGTCACGGGTGATCTCGTCCGTTGCTCAGCACTGATGAAGTTCGCTGCTCGTCTTTACGATTGTTCGCTTCCGCTCGTCCAGGGCCGGCGGAGCGGCGCCCTTGCTCAATCTCCTTGATGGCCTCGGCGGTGTGGGACTCGCGTCGGGCATTCATTTCATCCACAGCCCGCTTCTGTTCGTCATCAGAGAGGATCTGGCGCGGTATCGAGGCGAGCTCCGGTAAGCGGGTCGAGTTCGACTGCGAGCAGCCCGCCAGCAGAAGGACGAGCAGCATGGTGCCGGCGGCAAGCACGCGCCTGCTTTCGCGTGCTGACCAGTCCGACGGCAGCGGCATGGTGTCCGTGCAGCGTTCCATCTCGTGTGTTCCGTTCGCGCTCCCAGCCTCTAAGTTACGCGATTCGATTTACACTACTGGCCCCGGTGCTGGTGCGCTGGCCTTGGCCGCACTATGTATTGCAGACTCATATGTGCTGCGCTTCTGCCGGCCAATCGTCCGCCACCAGGGCCGGGGGAGCCATCGGATCTGCAGGAACCCATGCAAAAGCCGAATCCCGATATCAAGCCGGAGAACGCGGCCGACCTGCCCGACGCCTCCCACGAGTTGGCATTGAACCTTCTCAGAATGTTCGAGCAAGGCGGCAAGGTGATGGCCGGTCTCGTCGAACGGGCCGACGGAAACTTCGGGCCCTACAGCGGCGCGAACGAGATGGTCGAAGCTGGGAAGGCCATGGGCGAGGTCGCCCGCGCCTGGATGAGCGATCCCGCGCGCGTGGCCGAAGCGCAAAGTGCGCTGGTGAGCGGCTATTTCGATCTCTGGCAGTCGACCGTCCGGCGCGCGCTCGGGGAAACTGTGGAGCCGGTCGCCCAGCCGGAAACGGGCGACAACCGCTTCAAGGACCCCGATTGGTCGGAGCCATACTTCGACTACTGGAAGCAGCTTTATCTGCTGACAGCGCATTGGGCTGAGACGATGCTCGAGAAGACGGAGGGCATCGACGATCGTACACGGATGAAGGCGGAGTTCTATCTGGAGCAGCTGCTGAGCGCGCTGTCGCCTTCGAACTTTCCGATGACCAATCCCGAAGTGCTGCGGGAGACGCTCGCGACCAACGGCCGGAACCTGATCCAGGGCCTGGAGCATCTGGCCCGGGACATGGAGAAGTCAGGCGATCTGTTGCGGATCAGCCAAACTGACCTCGAGGCGTTCGAGGTCGGTCGCAATCTCGCGGTGACGCCCGGCAAGGTCGTCTTCCAGAATGAGCTGCTGCAACTCATCCAGTATACGCCGACGACGGACAAAGTATACGATGTTCCCTTGCTCATCATCCCGCCGTGGATCAACAAGTACTACATCCTTGATCTGACGCAGCCGAAGTCCTTCATAAGGTATGCTGTCAGCCAGGGCTTCACCGTCTTCGTCGTGTCATGGGTCAATCCTGACGAGCGGCTGAAGCACAAGACCTTCGAGGACTACATGACCGAGGGCGCGCTGGCGGCGACCCACGCCGTCATGCGCGAAACGGGCCACAGCAGGATCAACGTCGTCGGCTATTGCGTCGGTGGCACGTTGCTGGCGACGACGCTCGCCTACCTCGCGGCGCGCGGTGAGGATCTCTATCGCTCGGCGACGTTCCTTGCGGCTCAGACGGACTTCACATCAGCCGGCGATCTGCTGGTGTTCATCGACGACACGCAGCTCAAGGCGCTCGAGGAGATGATGTCCGAGCGCGGGTATCTCGACGGCTCGCGCATGGCGACGGTGTTCAACCTGTTGCGGCCGAAGGACCTGATCTGGCCCTACATCGTCAACAACTACCTGCTCGGCAAGAAACCTTTCCCGTTCGACCTCCTGTACTGGAACCAGGATTCGACGCGGATGCCGGCGGCCAACCACAACTTCTACTTGCGAGAGTTCTATCACGAGAACAAGCTCGCCAAGGGACAGATGAAGATTGCGGGCACGCGGCTCGACCTCAAGGCGGTGAAGCTACCCATCTTCGAGCTCGCCACCCGCGAGGATCACATCGCGCCGGCCAAATCCGTGTTCATCGGATCGAAGCTGTTCGGCGGGCCGATCGAGTTCGTGCTCGCGGGCTCCGGTCACATTGCCGGTGTCGTCAATCCGCCCGATCCGAAGCGGGTCAAATACCAGTTCTGGACCAGCAAGAAGTCCGCAGACACTCTCGAGGACTGGATTGCGCAGGCCAAGGAGACGCCAGGCTCCTGGTGGCCGCATTGGAGCAAGTGGCTCGCGAAGCACTCCGGCGCTCGCATTCCGGCGCGCGAGCCCGGCGCGGTGCTCGGCGTCCTCGAAGACGCCCCCGGTAGCTATGTGAAGGTGAAGGCTTGAGGCGGCGGAACTCCGCCGCTGCTCTTCAGTGATCCAGCTGTAGTGTATCGAGCGAAAGGGGCCGCGGATTACGTAGCCCCTATTCGCTATCTTCTCGGCTATACGGTCGCCAGCGCCTGATCGAGATCGTTGATGATGTCGGCCTTGTCCTCGAGACCGATCGACAGGCGAACGACGTCGGGACCTGCGCCCGCAGCCTTCCTCTGCTCATCCGTGAGCTGCCGATGCGTCGTGGAGGCCGGGTGGATCACGAGGCTGCGCGTGTCGCCGATATTGGCGAGATGCGAGAAGAGCTTCAGGTTCGCGACCAGCTTCGTTCCGGCCTCATAACCACCCTTGAGACCGAAGGTGAACACAGAGCCGGCGCCCTTCGGGCAGATCCGCTTATGGATCGCGTAGCTCGGATTGGACGGCAGGCCGGCATAGTTGACCCACGCAACCTTGGAATGGTTCTCCAGGTGCTCGGCGACGGCCTGCGCGTTCTCGCAATGCCGCGCCATGCGCAACGGGAGCGTCTCGATGCCGGTCAGGATGAAGAATGCGTTCATCGGCGAGATCGACGGCCCGAGGTCGCGCAGCCCCATGACCCGCGCCGCGATCGCGAATGCAAAGTCCCCGAACGTCTCGGCAAGCTTCATGCCGTTGTAGGACGGGTTCGGGTCGACCAGCGTCTTGTAGCGGTGCTTCGCGCCGAGCCAGTCGAAGGTGCCGCTGTCGACGATCACGCCGCCGATCGAATTGCCGTGCCCGCCCATGAATTTCGTCAGCGAATGGACGACGATGTCGGCGCCGAATTCCTTCGGCCGGCACAGGTAGGGCGTCGCCATGGTGTTGTCGACGATCAACGGCACGCCGGCCTTCTTGGCGATGGCGCTGATCGCGGACAGGTCGACGACGACGCCACCGGGGTTCGCGATCGACTCGCAGAAAATCGCTTTCGTCTTCGGCGTGATCGCCCGGGCGAAGCTTTCAGGCTCGGTTGAATCGGCCCACACCACGTTCCAGTCGAATTTCTTGAACGCGTGATTGAACTGATTGACCGATCCGCCATAGAGCTGCCGGCCGGCCACGAACTCGTCGCCAGGCTCGAGCAGCGTATGGAAAACGAGGAATTGCGCCGCGTGACCCGAGGCAACGGCAAGGGCCGCCGTGCCACCCTCGAGCGCGGCCACCCGCGACTCGAGCACGGCCTGCGTCGGGTTCATGATGCGGGTGTAGATGTTGCCGAACGTCTCGAGACCGAACAGCGCCGCAGCGTGGTCCGCGTCGTTGAAAACGAAGGAGGTCGTCTGGTAGATCGGCGTGACACGCGCGCCCGTCGAGGGATCCGGTGCCGCGCCCGCGTGGATCGCGAGTGTGGCAAACCCGGGAGTGCCGGCACCAGGCTGGTCGGTCATTGACAAGTTCCTCCATCAAGCTCGATTCGGCGGCGATCCTAGCTGATCCTGAGACCAGGGCCAGACCCGTTCGGCAGCGGCGTTGCATCTGGCCGGTGGCGATTTTGACGCGGGGCGCCTTGATCTCGATCAAGCTTGCAAACCCCGTTTGGCGCGAATTTGATCCTGTCGTCAGTACGAGCGGAGTAGGGGGCCCTTATGGAGAACGCGACCATGCCTGGGCCGATGTGCCGCCAGATCGAGCGGCAAGCGAGACACATGAGCGAAATCATGATGCGGCTTCGCGTTGATGGCGCGGCGGCGGTCCGCCACCAGCGCGGTGTCTCCTTCTACGAAGCGCGGACGAATTGCATCCGTTGCCGGGAGCACGTCCGCTGCCGCCGCTGGCTCGAGGGTGAGCTGGGCGCGGATCATCCCGCCGGCTT
>JAEZHL010000118.1 GCA_023416575.1 Pseudomonadota bacterium | reverse complement strand
GACCCCTCAGCCACGAGCCCGCCCAGCCTGAACCGCTGACCGGCTGAAATCCCCTTTTCCGCGACATCGCTGGGGGTGTGGAAGAATACGATCGAATCGCGCAGGGCGAAGAGCACCAGGAGACTTGCGAGACCCAGCAGCCCCACGCAGCTCAGGATCAGCACTGCCCTTCGTTTCTTACGCGACATCAATCCAATCCTGCTGCTTCACGAACCCAGCCCCAGACTGCGCGCCAGTTCATCGAGGGTGGCGAGCGAAGCACTGTCCCCAGCAAAGACCATACGCGCCTTCTCTAGGGCGTCAGCCGCTTTCTCGTTCTGGCCCAGCACCGCGTACGCGCGCATCAACCGCTGCCACCCCGCAAGATCCTGGCTGTCGGTCCCAAGGCGCTGGGCAAGTCCTTCGACCATTCGCTCGATCATGGCCGTCCGCTCGGCCGGAGCAAGTTTCTCTGCCGCCGCGATATCGTCGGCACTGGGACCCGGCGTCGACGGCTTGGCCCCGCCATCGATCCGCTGCGTCAGAATCGAGATCCGCTCTTCGACGGCGCTTCGCCAGCCCGCATCGGCCGGGGCACTGCCGATCAACGCCCGGTAATCATCGAGCGCCCCGCTCAGGTCGCCATCCTGTTCGCGTGCGAGCGCAATCCAGAACCGGGGCTCCGGTCTGCCGGGCTCCAGCTCGGAGAGTTTCTCGAACGCGCGCTTTGCCTCCTCTGAGACGACACCATTGGCCGCAAAAACCGTCGCCTCGCCGAAGCCCGCCAGCCGCCGGGGTGTTTCCCCGAGCAGCCGAATGGCATGACGGTAAGCTTGTGCCGCTTCAGTGAATCTGCCCTGGCGCAAATAGACGGGGGCGATCTCATCCCAGCCCTGCCCATCCTCGGGATGGGCCTGCAGGCGCGCTTCGACCTGGGCCACAAGTGCCTCGATCGTCGTCCCATCGACCGGAGTTGCGCGACGTGCCGCATACGGCTGGTCCGGCAGTCCAGGTGACCCATATGTGAGATAGAGCGCAAGCGTCAGGCCCGGAACCATGATTGCGGCCGCAACGAAGGCGATCCCGGCAAACCTGGAGCTCCGGGCCTTAGAAACACCGCCCAGCGTCGCTTCCCCGGCTTCGGCTCTCGCCAGAAGCCTGCGTGAAATCTCGACGCGCGCTGCTTCCGCCTCGGCGTCCGACATCAGTCCGCGCGCGCAATCCGCCTCCAATTCCTTCAGCTGATCACGGTAGACGGCCAGATCCGAGGCCGCGTCATCATCTCCGACTGACGTCGCGACCACGGGCGCCGACAATGGGCGCGTCACGACGTACAGCACGGCCGCTGTCAAGACAGCGCAGAGCACCCAAAGCAGCATCAGCGCGCCCAGCCATTTCCCATGGATTGGGAATAGAGCCGTGGCCCCAGGGTGGCAAGGGCTACACCGCTGCCCCGATGTCGCGGTTCAGCACACAGCCCTTCCAGCAGCAGACGGTCAATCCGCTGAGCAATCCCCCGCAGTTTGCGCGTAGTGCCGTTTCAGGCCACGTTACGCCACGTGCCGTCTGGATTGCGACAGGCAGTCCCGCGCATGGTCTGGGGCCGACCATCGACATAGATGGTGTGCGTATAGTCGCGGCAATCGGAGCCTCCGCGCCTGTATGACGCGCCGGGCACGACCTCGCCATAGCGTCCGCTGTCAGGATTGCGCCAGGGCCGGCGTTCACCAGACTGGCCGCGTTCGAGAGCTTCGAACTCAGCCTCCTGAGCCAGCATCTGATCCTGTCTGTCCAGCGAGCGACCGATCTCGCTGCCAACGATCCCGCCGATCACCGCACCGGCGACCGTCGCCAGCACCCGGCCGGATCCACGCCCGACCTGGTTCCCGAGGATACCGCCGGCGACCGCACCGACGGCCAATCCGGTATCGGCCTTCGTCGGCCCATCGGGTCCGCAACCCAGAAGCAGTGCAGGTCCGAGCAGGACCACAGCAGCCGTCTTAAACCTCATCAAATCCCCCCAATCGCCAAACGCGTACGCTTCCCTTGATCAAAGCCGTTCGTGGTCGGCGCAGATCAGACGTGTTTCATGAGCAATTCAGGCAAAAGTGCGGCCCAGGCATGCGCCGCCGTGGACGCAAGCATCTACGAGCGAATGTTAATTGCGGTCATCCAGCCGGCAAATCGAGATTTGCCAACAGCCCCCCGTGTGGCGAAGCCCCAAGTTCCAGGCTGCCGCGATACGACGTTGCAAGATCGCCGACGATCGAGAGCCCCAGCCCGGAGCCGGGCTTCGTCTCGTCCAGGCGAAGGCCACGCTTGCCGATGCGCCGACGCTGCTCCTCTGTGAGCCCTGGACCGTCATCCTCGATCGCAATGTTGAGTCTCGGCAGCCCTCCCCGCGACTCGGCTGGCTTGAGCTTGATCGTCATCCGCACCGTTGAGCGGGCCCATTTGCAAGCATTGTCGAGAAGATTGCCGAGCATCTCCTCCAGATCGTGCCGCTCGCCCTGGAACCTCACCTGCTCAGGGCACTCCAGCAGAATGTCGATTCCTTTGTCTCTGTAGATCCGCTCGAGCGCACGTTGCAGAGCCTCTGCCACCAGCAGCACCTCCGTCACGCGGACAAGTGATCCCGCGCTGGCCGCCATTCGCGCCCGATCAAGGTAGTGACTGACCTGATCGCGCATGACGAGCGCCTGCTCAGTTACTTTCTGCGCCAGTGGGCTCCCCTCGTCGCGCGCCTCGTTGGTAATAACGGCCAGCGGCGTTTTGAGCGCATGGGCCAGATTCCCGACCTGCGTTCGAGCGCGATCGATGATGTCCTGATTGGATTGGATCAGCGCATTGAGCTCGTGTTGCAGAGGCTCGATTTCAGCGGGCAATTCGCCATCGAGGCGCGCCGCCTTTCCGGAGCGAATCGCAGCAAGGCCGTTTTCAATAGCCCGCAGCGGAAGCAATCCGAAGCGCACCTGAAGGAACGTGACGGCGACGAGAGCAACGCCGGCGAGCGTCAACGCCATGGCCAGCTGCGCGCCGAACCCGGCGACACGCGCATCGAGCCAGTCCAACGGTCCCGCGACGGAAATCGACCATTGCGGCGCCGCGGGATTTTCTCCTGCGACATAGATTGCCTCTGCGATCCGCAGGCGCTGGTCATTCGGACCTTGTGCATCCAGCCACCGCGTACCCTGCACATCCGGGTCGACGCCTGATTCGGCGGGAGACGGGAGCGCAAAGGTCGCGAGTGACGGCGAGACCTGATGCCGTCCCGCCCCGCCGCCCAGCGGCTTGATCTGCCAATACCAACCCGAGTGCGTGATGAAAAACAGCGGCTCGCCGACCTGACCCGGCGTTCCCGGTACCTCGTCGGCCCGATCAACCGCATCGGCATGCACGATGGTCAGCAGCTGACGGAGGCGCTCGTCGAATCCCTCCTCTGCCTCCTGCCGGTAGACTGAATAGATGATCAGCCCCGCGACCGGCAGGATCAGCATCGTCGAGATGACGGCCGTCGCAAACAGCCGGAATGCGAGAGAATTAAGCCTCATCGGGCTCCTGGGTGAGCCTGTAGCCGAGCCCGCGTACCGTCTTGATCAGATCGGCCGGGATCTTCTTGCGCAACCGGCCGATGAACACCTCAATCGTATTGCTGTCCCGATCGAAATCCTGATCGTAAAGATGCTCGACGATCTCGGTCCGCGATACGACCCGCTCGTTGTGATGCATGAGGTAGGCGAGCAACCGGTACTCATGCGAAGTCAGCTTGATCGGCTGCCCGGCGCAGGTCACGCGTGCTGTCCGCGTATCGAGCCGCAACGGCCCGCATTCGATCTCGCTCTTGGCATGCCCGGCCGAACGGCGCACCTGAGCTCTCACGCGCGCCAGCAGCTCCTCCATGTGGAATGGCTTTGCGAGGTAGTCGTCGGCACCGGCATCAATCCCGGTCACCTTGTCGCTCCACCGATCGCGTGCCGTCAGAATGATCACCGGCATATTGCGATCGGCCCGGCGCCATTGCTCGATGACGCTGATGCCATCCATCTTGGGCAATCCGATATCCAGGATCACAATGTCGTAGGGCTCGGTCTCGCCAAGGTAGAAGCCTTCCTCTCCGTCCCGCGCAGAGTCGACCGCGTACCCGGCATCAGAAAGCGCCCGAACCAGCTGCCGATTCAGATCGGGATCGTCTTCCACGACAAGAACACGCAACTTTTGAGCCCCCCAAAGACCCTCAACCACATATTGCTATATAGCTCAGCCCTTCCGAGCGGCCTAGACTAGGGTTCACTTGAAACGCGATCGGACGCGAACCCACCGATTGAGACTTAGTGCGTCCGCCGTACTCACTTGTCGAACGGATCGCGAGCGTCGAGTGTGACGAACCGCAGTCCACGCGGCATGCGCACGACCAGTCGGTAGACGTACCGCTCGCCGATCTTGCATAGGCCCGTTTTCACGATTGAGCCGCCAAGTCTTGCGTGGGATTGGCGGCTCAGTTGCTCGACCTTGACGAGCTGCTCTTTTCTGACGACTTCCGCCGCCTGAGACCAGCTCGCAAAGCACCGCGCCTCCTTGGCCCACGCAGCCATCGGCCAAGCAAGGGCGGCGATCATGACAATGCTGGCCGTCGAAATGCGCATCGGCTCCCGGAAATCCAACTGAGTGAGTATGAATCCTGGAGCCCAGCACCTGAATTGTGCGTGAACACGAGATCAGAGCTGGAATGTCACCTCTCGCCGCCCGAGCGAGGCGGTCGCTCGTTTACGGCCGTAGATCGTCATGATGATGCCGATGAGCGCCCCGATCGACTGAATCACCTCGACGACATGATCGCCAAGCTCATTGATGAGCTCCGGCGTTAGATCGATGCCGAACAACGGCCCGATCACAGGCAGCACCGTCGACGCCGCTGTGATGAGTGCACCCCAGATGGTCATCGATTGGCCCCACCACTTGCTCGTGCTGGCCGGCGTCCCGGTTGTCGTCGACATTCTCTTTTCTCCTCGAGGTTGACCAGTTGACTCGCCGTGGGCGCTCGCGACCTTGCGCGCGGCCGCGACCGTGCGGTCGACGCGGCGCAGCCAGCCCCGGCCGAAGCGCCAGAAGTGGCCAAGGCTGCGGTAGCGGGCCCGGCGAATGTCCGCGTATCGGGCGATGGTGTCGTCCAGAGATTGCGTGCGCGCAGCGCGCAACGTCTCCGGCCCGATCTCGCCGTCGATGGTCACGCCCAGCACCTCTTGCAGCATGCGCGCGGCATTACCGACCCCGTGGTTCACCGCGGCATCGAAGTGGATCAGCCCGAGGGCCGGTGGCAGAGCGCCGGCACGCGAGGGGATCCAGTAACGCGTGTGGTAGATCGGGCGCGCTGCCAACGGCGTCAGAGACCTCAGCTCGGCTTTCAGCGCATCGCGATTGGCATCGCTCAGCTCCACTCCTTTCGATGCCGCATACACACCGAGCGTTATGCCGAGATTGGTCGGCCCTCCTGGGTCGTGCGGGTCGTTGCTCCAGCCACCCTCCATTTCGAGGACATGCGCCAGCGCCGTCTCGAAGCCCTCGCGCTCCGGGACGGACCGGGCCGGGGCATCACCAGGCCACCGCAATCCGAGCAGCTTCGATGTCTCGAAGGACTGCACGCTCACGCTGTTCTGCTGGTTCCCACCCAGAACGAACAGGCGGCCGTCAGCGCCTCCGATCACGAAGCCCACGTGCCCTTGCCCCGGATCGGTGCCCCTGCTGAAGACAGCGATCGCGCCGACCCTTGCTGCTTGGAGGGCCGTGCCCCAATCGAGGTAGGACCGGGCGAGAAGCGAGCGCGTGCTTCCCATTCCCGAGCGCTCGAGGCAGGCGCCCACGAAAGCCGCACACCAGGGGATTTCGTCGCTCGTGACAGCAGAATGCCCCACGTCCCGAAAGAACTGCAGTATCCGGTCATTGCTCGCCGAACCTGGACTCTCGCGCACGCCGGCTTCTTTCCACGCGTGCTCGAGCCATGCGGGCTGCTCCATGGAACACTCCTTGGCTTCGGGTTTCGGATCTGAAGAGTTTTGTCGTGGCCGCTCAGACGACGGCCGCGCACGGGGAGCCCCGGCCCCAGACACTGCTGATCTGATACACGCGCACGTTCACGGCAGACTGCGGAGCACCGAAGTCATCGATCTGCTGCGCCGCCGTATAGGTGACAGCCGGAGCCGTCGCGAACAGCGTGCGCTTGACCACATCACCGTCCAGAACTTCCACCTCGTACCGTTCGCTATCCTCTGCCAACGGCACCTCGGTCGACTCCCAGCTGTCGCCGCCCTTTCGTGTGCGCCGAACCCAGGCGAGCTCGATGTCGCCGCTCGCGTGGTGCCTGCCCCGGAGATGCACGGGGCTGAGGGGACGCAGCCCAATGCTGCGGAACGCATGCTGTTGCGCGTCATAGGTCGGATGACCGAGATCCCGATCCGCAGGTCCGAAGCGCCAGTTGAACGCCAAGCCGATCTCGCCAGGCGCCAGATCGACGCGCGCCAAAGCCTCCGTGATCAGCACGAATGGCGAGCCCGCAGGAGCAACGTTCCCCATGGCTCCCTCGGTGCCCGCCTGACCGCGCAGCAAGCCGCTGAGCTCATACGTCCCCGGCGCAACGAGCGCCGCTGACTGGAACTGCAGCACCTCCCAGGCACCATCGGAGTTTCGCACCGCGGCTGTATTCCCACCCGCAAACATCTCCAACGCGTCCGCCGAGACGAGAGCGCCGGAGTCGAGCTGCACCCGCACGCGGGTTGCCCAATCAATGCGACCGACCGGCCCCGGTGGCATTGCATCCAGCAATTCGCCCGTCACAGCCGATGCGGCTGCGACAGCCTGCAGTGTAAAGCCCGTATCAGCCGGAGACCGGAATAGCGCCACGGCCCCCGGCCACGGCGACTGAGAGGCCGCGAAATAACCGGCGTACTCCGGCTCATCGCCTCTGAGCAGCGGCAAGTCGAGCAGATACCCAATCGGCTGCCCCGAGGCCGCCGGTGGCGGCGTCCGCCCAGCGCGTGCAGGTCCCTCACCGAGCGCATAAAGCGCCGGGTCGAGACTCAACGCCTCGACCTCGCGCGCGCCGCGGTCGCCGATTTCGGTGACGCGGAACAGGCGCCGGCGCTCGCCGTCTGAAATCAGGACAGCATCTGACGGCTCGATGTCGAGCCTGCTCGGCGGCAGAACGAACGACGCGCGCTCGCGTGCCGCCCAACTCTCGAACAGCCATGCATCGGCAATCGCGGCCGCCTGCTCGGCCTCGAGCACGACGGCCAGCTCGGCCTGGGCGACCCGCCCGCTTGCCCCGGCCAGCCGGCGAGCCTCGACGACCGCTTGCCGGTAATCATTCTGCGCGGAGGCGTAGATGATCTTGGCCGTCCCCGGCAGCTCCGTCTCCTGGCCGCGCGTCAACCGCAGCAGCCCCGCGCCCGGTCGATCCTCGACCAGCTCATCCCGCGACACTTCGATCGGCACCCCGGCGCCACGTGCCCGGAACAGGATCTTATCGCCGCTTTCCACCGCATCGAAAAAGAACGCGAGCTCGAGTGGCTGAAGCGCCTCCCGCGGCGCCATCAGCCGGTCGATGGTGTACCCCGGCAGAATTCCGGTCAGTGTACTCACTTCGTAGCGATCGAATCCCGCATCATCGAGAATCCGCGCGACCAGATCCGACATTGGCGCGCTGCCGATGCGGCCTGTGATCCAGTGGCCGCGCTGCCAGTTATCGCTATCACCCCAGGCCTCGATATTGGCAGGAAATGCCGGGTAGGGTCGCGCGTCCCAGGCATAGACATAAATCCGGCTTGGATCGACCATGGGCGCGCCGTACACCGCCGAAACCGGATTATGGCCAGGCAAAGCGCCCGGGTGCCCAGGATCGAACGCCTCGATCAGCGCCTGCAAGTACCGGCGCTGCATGAAATCGTCACGCTGGCTATTCGAGAAATACGGCAGCGCCGTCTCCGTGCTCTTGGGATCGACGAACACGTTCGGCTGATTTGCGCCCTTGTCCGTCGCGGGGCAGCCAATTTCCATGAACCAGACGGGTTTCGACTGGGGCACCCATTCCGTAGGCTCCGCCTGCTCCTCGCCGCCAGGCCTGTTGAAATGGTGATTGAGCCACCAGGACTTGAGATCCTTGAACCTAAAAATCCATGGCTTGCCCTGACCATCCGTGATGGGGGTGCGAAGTTGGTTCTCCCGATCCTCGGCACTCGCATAATACCAATCGAATCCCTCCCCGCCTGCGATATTCGACTTGAGATAGTCGAGATCGTAAATGGACCGCGCTCCGGCAATCGCATCCGCATGGTCATGACCTTCACGCCAATCACTCAGCGGCCAGTAGAGGTCGATGCCGATCGCGTCGATGGCGTCAGAGGCCCAGAGTGGATCGAGGTTGAAATAGACATCGCCTGAGCCGCCTTGCGGCTGATGGCCGAAATATTCGGACCAGTCGGCCGCATACGTGACTTTCGTGCCCGCCCCGAGGATAGCTTTCACATCTGCCGCGAGATCGATCAGGGCCGTCACGAATGGATAGCTTTCGGGGGAATTTCGGACCTGAGTCAGCCCCCGCATTTCCGAGCCGATGA
>JAEZHL010000365.1 GCA_023416575.1 Pseudomonadota bacterium | reverse complement strand
GCCCTGCAGCCGATGCCCCCCGCAGCGCCGGAGCGGCCCGCCGTCGTGCGCCAGCCGCCCGCGAGGCAGCAGCAGGCCGCCGCACCCCCGATCCCGGCGCCGACAGGCAGGTCGGGCGTGGGCGGCTACGTTGCGGTGCTGGCCTCGCAGAAGAGCCGGATCGATGCGCTGAAGACGTTCGCGGACCTGCAGCAGAAGTACATCGACGTGCTGCAGAACAAGATTCCGGACGTCCTCGAAGCCGACCTCAGCGCGCGTGGTCTCAGCACCATGTACCGCGTCGTCGTCGGACCGCCGAGTTCGCGTGAAGCCGCGGCCGACCTCTGCGGCCAACTCAAGTCGGCTGGGTTCCAGGGCTGCTGGGTCACGGCCTACTGAGGTCGCCGGGCGAAAGTACCCATTGGGGAGGCGCGGGCAGCGCGGAGCGGCGGCTTGTCGGCCGCACCTCGGCTCGAAGCGTCAACGTGTCCCGCCGCATCGGTGCCGTCGATGGGTATAGCCTGACGACATGCGCGCTTCGCTCATCACCGGCCTCGCCGGAACCGAACTGACGCCGGACGAGGCCCGCTTCCTCGCTGACGTCCAGCCGTGCGGGCTGATCCTGTTCGCACGCAATTGCGGATCTCCCGACCAGATCCGGAGACTTCTCCTCGACGCCAAGTCCGCGATCGGCACGGAGGACGTCCTCGTTCTCATCGACCAGGAAGGCGGCAGGGTGCGCCGCCTGATGCCGCCGCAATGGCGGGCGCTGCCATCAGGGCGCGCCTATGCGCTCCTGTCCGAGACGAGCTTTGCGCTGGCGGAAGAGACCGCCCGCCAAGTCGCGCGCCTGACGGCGGCGGATCTGAAGGGGCTCGGCATCAACACCAATTGCGTGCCGGTGCTCGACATTCCGGCTCCGGACTCGCACGAGATCATCGGCGATCGGGCCTACGGCACGACGCCCGAGGCGGTGGCGCGGCTCGGGCGAGCGGTGGCGGAAGGGCATATGGCCGGCGGCGTCGTTCCCGTTATGAAGCACATGCCGGGTCACGGCCGCGCGCGGGCCGACAGCCACCTCGAGCTGCCCGTCGTGACGGCCTCGTGGGCGGAGCTCTCCGCCACCGATTTCGCACCTTTCCACGCCCTCAAGGACCTGCCGGCGGCGATGACCGCGCATGTCGTGTTCACTGCCGTCGACCCGGACGCGCCGGCGAGCACGTCGGAGATCGTGACGCGCAATGTCATGCGCGGTGAGATCGGCTTCGACGGCCTGCTCATGAGCGACGATCTCTCCATGAAGGCGCTGTCCGGCACCATGCGGGCGCGCGCCGAGGCTGTGATCCGGGCCGGCAGCGATGTCGCCCTGCACTGCAACGGCTCCCTTGCGGAGATGGAGGAAGTTGCCTCTGGCGTGCCGCCGCTCACTGGGCAACCGCTCAGCCGGTTTGAGCGTTGCCTCGCGGTATTGCCGCGAGATGAGCCGTTCGATGTGGCGGAGGCCGAGGCAGCGCTCGACCGCGCATTGATGGCGACTGTGTGAATCAGTGTACTCTTCAACAGCTTTTCCACTGCGGTGCGCTGGAGTGCGATCGGCTGACGTGGCATCACCGGGCCGGCAATTTCATTGAGATTCTAGGCGAAATGCCGAATGGATGTAGACCGGACGACTGAGGGGACGAGCGCCGAGGCCTGGCAGATGCCGAGCCCCGACGAGGCGCCGTTGCCGCAAGATGCCCTCGTCGTCGACGTCGATGGCTTCGAGGGGCCGCTCGATCTCCTCCTGGCGCTGGCGCGACTGCAGAAGGTCGACCTGTCGCGCATCTCCATTCTCGCGCTCGCCGAGCAGTATCTGACCTTCATCAGCGAGGCGGGCCGGCTGCGGCTCGAGCTTGCTGCCGACTACCTCGTCATGGCGGCCTGGCTCGCCTACCTGAAGTCGCGCATGCTGCTGCCGCGCGAGGCCAAGAGCGCGGACGAGCCGAGCGGCGATGAGCTGGCGCAACGGCTCGCTTTCCGCCTCATGCGGCTCGAGGCAATGCGCGAGGCGGCGGCGAAGCTGATGACCCGCGCCCGCCTCGGTCAGGAGGTGTTCGCCCGCGGCATGCCGGAGGGGACGCGCACGGTGCGCGAGACGATCTACACGGCGCAGATCTACGATCTTCTCAAGGCGTACGCGGAGCGGCGCAGCCGGACGGTCAAGCGCGTCCACGTCGTCAAGGCGCGCACGGTCTGGTCGATCAAGGACGCGCGGAAACGGCTCGAGAGGCTGGTCGGCGAGAACTTCGGAAGCTGGATGCAGCTCGATCTTTTCCTCGGCCGCTATCTGCCAGCCCCGGAGGCCGGCCGGACGGTGTTGGCGAGTTCGTTCGGCGCCACGCTCGAGATGGCGCGCGAAGGCCTCGTCGAGATCCGGCAGGATGCGCCGTTCGCGCCCATTTACATGCGCAAGCGGGACGAGAATTCCGAGCGACAGCAGGCCGGGTGAGTGAGGCGAGATCGGACAGTGCGCGTGTGAGTGGAAGAAACCCGCGGGCGAAGGACCAGAAACCGATGGCACCGCCGAGGCTCTCAGTGGTTCAGGGTTCCGAGCACAGAAACAGCCGATCAGATCGGGCCAGCCCCAAGGGCGGCGGCGACGAGCGTGGGTCTGCGCCCGAAACCAGCGGCGTCGGCGAGCCGCGCGCACCAGCGCCGCAGCACGGGCTCCCGGCGAACATCGCGGCTCTGCCGTCGGCCGACCGCCGGGAGAAGCTGCGCATGCTGGAGGCGCTGCTGTTCGCCGCTGCCGAGCCGCTCGACGAGCGCCGGCTGGCCGAGCGCCTCGGCCTTGGTGAAGCGCTCCCGGCGCTGCTCGAGGAGCTGAAGGGCTTCTACGCCAGCCGCGGGATCAATCTGGTCAAAGTGGCTGGCAAGTGGGCCTTCCGCACCGCCCCCGATCTCGGATACCTCCTGGAGCAACACGCCTCTGACGAGCGGCGGCTTTCTAAGGCTGCTCTCGAAACCCTGTCGATCATCGCCTATCACCAGCCCGTGACCCGTGCCGAAATCGAGGAGGTGCGCGGGGTGACGACCTCCAAGGGGACCATCGACGTGCTGCTCGAGACCGGCTGGATCCGGCCTCGCGGCCGCCGGCGGGCGCCAGGCAAACCCATCACCTACGGCACCACCGATGCATTCCTCATCCATTTCGGTATGGACAGCATCAAGGATCTGCCGGGGCTTGCCGAGCTCAAGGGGGCCGGCTTGCTGGATTCGAGCCTGCCGCCCGATTTCAAGATTCCCGAGCCGACCGACGTAGCGGCGCTGCTGCCGGACGAGCTTCCGCTCGACAGCGGAGACGATGAGGAAGAGCAGGGGGAGCTCGACCTCCCCGAGGCCGGCGAAACGACCGACGACGGCGCCCACGAAAGCTAGCGCTGGATCGCCTTCCTCATGGCAGCGGACGAGGAGCAGCGGAGCAGCTTACCCCACACTGGCTATCTAGCTGCCTGAGGCGTCTGCCGGAAGCTGATGGCGATCCGGTTGTAGGCATTCATCAGGCCGATCGCGATCGTGAGATCGACGATCTCCTTCTCATTGAACACCGCACGCACGGCTTGGTAGGCCTCATCGGGCACGCCGGTTTCGGCAACGCGCGTCACCGTTTCGGCCCATGCAAGGGCGGCGCGCTCGCGCTCGTTGAACAGATGGCCGGCTTCCGACCACGCCTGCAGCAGCGCCAGTTTCTCGACACTCTGCCCCATGTTCAGCAGCTCGCGCGTATGCTCGTCGAGGCAATAGGCGCAGTTGTTGATCTGCGAGATGCGCAGGTAGACAAGCCCCACCAGCTCGGCGGGGAGGCCGCTCTGCGCGACATAGACGTGGACCCCGCCGAGGGTTTTGATTCCGTGGGGCGCAACATGACTGTAATCGAGGCGCTTGCTCACTCGATTCACTCCTTGGCGAACCTGGGTCAATTGACGGGCGTGGTCAGCGGCTTGTCCTCAGAGTCGACGACGAAGACAGCGAGCAGCTTGGCCGGCGCGGTTGCGCTCGCATTGCGGCTGACAGGATGGCGGGAACCGGGCGTCTCGTACCAGCTTTCGCCAGCGCGATAGACCCGCCTCGGCTCGTCATTCACTTGCGATTCGATTTCTCCGGAGACGACATAGGCGAAGACGAAGGCTGATTTTGCATGTGTGTGCGAAGGTGATACGCCGCCCGGCGCGTAATCGACGACGATGGCGACCAGTGATTTGCCGGGAATGTTTGGTATTGCCTGCTCGAACTGTGGCGTGATCTTTTCGCCCTGATCTTGAGCGGTAGCAGGGAGGACGGCGTTCGCGGCCGCGACAGCAGCGCAAGTCGCGCCGATGAACCGCCTGAAGCTCATCATGCTCATTCTCCGTTGTTTGCTCACGGGGCTCCAATCAACGGGAAACGAGCTAGTTCGTTGTTGAGCGCATCAAGCGCTCCCGGCTTCGGCAGAACTGGTTAACTACAGAAAGTTCGCAACCCGACCTCCACCTGGCTCAAGGCATCTTCCAATTGCAGATCCGTGTCACCATCGGCAGGCTATGATCGTGATCTTGCTCCCGTCCGCAGAACAGCGAACTGACGCGTTGCGTCCAGGCGGCGCTGGCCAAGTTCGGTTGACGCGCATACAACGGGCCGCACCCTCTAATTCAGAGCTAAGCAAGTGCGAGGATCGAATTGAAATTGCCCGATTGGCTGCGATCGCCGCCCGCTGAGCAGGCCAAGACGGCCGGATCAGCCGGTTCACCCGCTCCGCGCGGGCGTGCGGGCGCGACGATCGCTGCGCGGCTGACGTTCGAGGGCGTCGAGCGGCGGTTCGGCGACGCCTGTGCGCTGCGCGGCATTTCGCTCGACATCGACCCGGGTGAAATCGTTTGTCTCCTCGGTCCTTCGGGCTGCGGCAAGACCACGCTGCTGCGTGTTGCCTCCGGCATCGAGAAGCCGTCGGCGGGCCGGGTGCTGATCAACGACTGGGAAGTCGCCGGGCCGGAGCGCTTCGTGCTGCCCGAACAGCGCAACGTCGGCCTGATGTTCCAGGATTTCGCGCTGTTTCCGCACCTCACCATCCTGCAGAACGTCGCCTTCGGCTTGAAGGCGCTGCCGGCGCAGGATGCCGCGCGCGAGGCGATGTCGGTGCTGGCGCGCGTCGGCCTCGACCACTATGCCAACGGCTTTCCCCACATCCTGTCGGGCGGTGAGCAGCAGCGTGTCGCGCTCGCCCGCGCCATCGTCCCCCGGCCGTCGGTCATGCTGATGGACGAGCCATTCTCTGGTCTTGACGTACAACTCAGGGAAACGATGCAGGAGGAGACGCTGGCGCTGCTGCGCGAGACGCGCGCCACCTGCATGATCGTGACGCACCATCCGGAGGAGGCGATGCGGCTCGGCGACCGGATCGCCGTGATGCGGCGTGGCAAGATCATCCAGGTCGGCAAGGCGGAGGAGCTGTACCACAATCCGGCGGATCTATTCGTCGCGCGGCTGTTCTCCGAGATCAACGAAGTGCCGTATAGGGTCACGGGCGGCGCGCTGAGGACGCCGGTCGGCAATTTCTCGGTGCCGGGGCTGAGTGAAGGCGCGGCGGCGATCCTCTGCCTGCGTCAGCGCAGCATCAAAGTCCTGCCGCCGGGGCAGGGGCTGCCGGCTCGCATCCTGCAGGTGAAGTTCCTCGGCGACGTCGGCCGGGTGGAAATCGCGGTGCAGGGCTTCGAGGCACCACTCAAAGCCCGGGTGCGTGAGAGCGAGGGCTGGACACGGGGGGCCGAGGTTTCGATCGAGATCGATCCGACCCGCGTCCTGGTCTTTCCGGCAGAGAATATGGAAGCGAACTAGAAACAGGCGCTTAGGCGTCGATGCCGCGGCTATAGCTTGTCGGTAGGGCTTGTTTCTGCAATAGTGCGATCAATATTTCAGGCGCGGCCGGGAGCTGCGAAGGAGTTTCAAAAACAATGGGCGCAACCAGCATCTGGCACTGGATCATTGTGCTGTTGATCGTCGTGCTGCTGTTTGGCCGCGGCAAGATCTCCGACATCATGGGTGACGTTGCCAAGGGCATCAAGAGCTTCAAGAAGGGTATGTCGGAGGACGAGGCCACGGCCCAGGCCGGCGACCAACCCAAGGTCATCGAGCAGTCGACGGTCAAGACCGTTGATCGGGTCGAGACCGAGAGCAGCAAAGCGAGCTGAACCGGTCAGGCGGCCCGCATTAAGCCGAGCCCGCCGTGAGTGGCATGCTGGGCGGCACGCGGCCGTCCGGCGGATGAAGGCGCGGGCGTAATACAAATGTTTGACATCGGCTGGAGCGAACTGGTCGTTATTGGTGTGGTGGCGCTTTTGGTCGTCGGACCGAAAGAGCTGCCCGCGCTTCTGCGCACGATCGGCCGCTACACGGGTATGATCAAGCGGCAGGCCAACGAGTTCCGGTCGCAGTTCGACGAAGCCATGCGCGAGACCGAGCTCGACCAGCTCCGCAAGGAGGTCGCAAGCCTCAAGCACGAGGCGGAGTCGACCCTGCGCAGCGCGGAGCAGTCGGTCCAGACCGAATTCGCCGATGCCAAGAGCGAGCTCGACAGCGTCGCGGCGGCTGCGAAGGTCAACGGCACCGAAGCGGGTCAAGCACCTGCGCCAAAGGCCACCGCCGCGCTCGAAGCGCTTCCGCAGACGGAGTCATCGGCTGTGCTCAACGGCGCCGCTGTCAACGGCTACGGCGGGGCGTCCGAGCCATCGCGTGCGGCCGAGAGCGACCAGAATGTGAAGAGCGGGGCCTAAGCGGCGCATGACTGACGTGGATGAGGCCAAGCGTCCCGGCCAGGACGAAATCGACGCTTCGAAGGCGCCGTTGATGGAGCACCTGATCGAGCTGCGCCAGCGGCTCGTTCACGCGCTCATCGCGATCTTCATCGGCTTCGTGTTCTGCTTCGTGTTCGCCGAGCAGATCTACAACATTCTCGTGCAGCCCTACCGTTGGGCGGCCGGCTCGGACACCAAGATCGATATGATCTACACGGCGCCGCACGAGTTCTTCTTCACCCAGGTGAAGCTGGCGCTGTTCGGCGCCGTCTTCCTGGCCTTCCCGATCATCGCCACCCAGGTCTACAAGTTCGTGGCGCCGGGCCTCTACCGCAACGAGCGCGACGCGTTCCGCCCGTACCTGATCGCCACGCCGCTGCTGTTCATTCTCGGCGCGTGCGTCGTCTATTTCATCGTCATGCCGCTCGCGATGACCTTCTTCCTCTCCATGGAGTGGAAGACCGGCGACGTGCAGATCCATCTGCAGGCGAAGGTGAGCGAGTACCTGTCGCTGATCATGGCGCTGATCCTCGGGTTCGGCTTCATGTTCCAGCTGCCGGTCGTCCTGACGCTGCTGGCACGCGCCGGCTTCCTGGACGGCGATATGCTGCGCGAGAAGCGGCGGTGGGCGGTCCTCGGCATTTTCGTCGTCGCCGCTGTCCTCACCCCTCCCGACCCTATCAGCCAGATCTCGATGGCCGTTCCGACGCTGCTGCTTTACGAGGCGTCGATCCTCGCCGTCGACAGGGTCGTGAAGGCGCGTCAGGCGCGCGAAGCGGCTGAGGCGAGTGCCTCCACCTGAGGAAGGTCGCGCGCGCGGCCATCCAGCTGGACCAGCCGGCGTCGAGGCCCTATAGGTCGGCCTCTCCATCAACCGGATTTGCTACCAAGGGCGGCCCCCGTGTTCGACATCAGGTGGATTCGCGAAAACCCCGAAACCTTCGACGAGGGGCTGCGCAAGCGCGGGCTCGCCCCCCTCTCGGCCAGGCTGCTCGAGATCGACGAGGCGCGCCGCCGCAACCTGTCGGCGTTGCAGGACGCCCAATCGCGCCGCAACGCTGCCTCCAAGGAGATCGGCAAAGCCAAGGCCGCCAAGGACGAGGCACGCGCGGCGGAGCTGATGGCGGAGGTCGCCAGCCTCAAGGAGGCCATCCAGACCGGCGAGGCCGAGGAGCGGGCGCTCGAGGACAAGCTCCGCTCCGAGCTGGCGCAGATCCCGAACCTGCCGCTCGATGAGGTGCCCCTCGGCCCGGATGAGACCGGCAACGTCGAGGTGCGGCGCATCGGCACGCCGCCCGCGTTCGACTTCGCGCCGAAGCAGCATTTCGAGATCGGCGAGGCCCTGGGCCTCATGGATTTCGAGACGGCAGCCAAGCTGTCGGGTGCGCGCTTCGTCGTGCTCAAGGGCGCGATGGCACGGCTCGAACGGGCGCTGGCCTTATTCATGCTCGATCTGCATACGACGGAGTTCGGATACACGGAGGCAAGCCCGCCGTTGTTGGTGCGCGACGAGGCCGCGTTCGGCACCGGCAACCTGCCGAAGTTCGCCGACGACCTCTTCCAGACGACCAACGGCTATTGGCTGATCCCGACCGCGGAGATCTCGCTCACCAATTTCGTGCGCGAGGAGATGCTGGACGAGGCCGCGCTTCCCCTGCGCTACACCGCCTGGACGCCCTGCTTCCGTTCCGAGGCGGGTGCTGCCGGCCGGGACACGCGCGGCATGATCCGCCAGCACCAGTTCTCGAAGGTGGAGCTGGTCTCGATCACGACGCCGGATCAGAGCCTTGCCGAGCACGAGCGCATGACGGCGTGCGCCGAGGAGGTGCTGAAGCGCCTCGGGCTCGCCTACCGGACGATGCTGCTCTGCACCGGCGACATGGGCTTCGCCTCGCGCAAGACCTACGACATCGAGGTCTGGCTGCCGGGGCAGAACGCCTACCGGGAGATCTCGAGCTGCTCGGTCTGCGGCGACTTCCAGGCCCGGCGCATGAACGCGCGCTACCGGCCGAAGGACGGCAAGCCGGAGTTCGTGCATACGCTCAACGGCTCCGGCCTGGCGGTCGGCCGCACGCTGGTCGCCATCCTTGAGAACTACCAACAGGCCGACGGAAGTGTCATCATCCCGGAGGCCTTGCGTCCCTACATGCGGGGGCAGGAGCGGATCGAGAAGGCGGGCTGAGGAGGTCATTCCTTCTCCCTGCTGGCGCGGGGAGGAGGAGTTCTGATGCGCATTCTTCTGACCAACGACGACGGCATCACCGCGACGGGGCTCGAGGCCCTGCGCGACATCGCGCGCGCGCTGTCCGACGACATCTGGACCGTCGCGCCGGAGCTCGACCAGAGCGGCGCCTCGCACTCGCTGACGCTGCGCGAGCCGATCCGCATGCGCAAGCTCGCCGACAAGACCTTCGCCGTCCGCGGCACGCCGGCCGACTGCGTGATCATGGCGATCC
>JAEZHL010000060.1 GCA_023416575.1 Pseudomonadota bacterium | reverse complement strand
ATCGCCCGCTCCTCCTCCGTCCTGCAGCGCGCGGCGGAGCCGGTGCCGTGATCCCTGGCGCCGCGGTCGAGGAGATCAACGACACCGCCGCGCTCGCCCGCCTCGAGGGCGCGTGGTGGGACCTGTGGCATCGTTCACCAACGGCAACGCCCTTCCAGTCTCCTGCCTGGCTGCTCCCCTGGTGGCAGGCCTTCGCTCCAGGATCGCTGATGGTGATCGCCGTCCGCGATGGCAGACGGCTGACGGCTCTGGCGCCACTTTATCTCGAGGATGGCCCGCTCGGACGACGCCTGCTGCCGCTCGGCATCTCGCTCAGCGACTACCTGGACATTCTCGTCGATCCCGCAGCACCCGATGCAGGCGACGCGATCGCTCATCATCTGGCGCGGCGGCACGCGGACTGGGACCTCATCGAGCTGAGCGATCTTCCTCCCGGCGCGGCCGCTCTCACCCTCCCCTGCCCGCAGCGGACAACTGACACGATCCGCGCAACGGAAGCCTGCCCCGTCCTCCATCTTGGTTCCGACAGCGTCGACGCTGGCAACGCCCCCACGATACCAGCGCGGCAGAGACGCAAGCTCAGGATGGCGCGGCACCGTATGGAACGCAGTGCCGCCATGTCTATCATCGCAACACACGCGCTCACTCCGGCTGCGTGGATCGATGCTCTGTCGAGGCTGCACACCGCGCGCTGGCAGGAGCGCGGCGAAGCCGGCGTGCTTCGGGATGATTGCGTGCAAGTGTTTCACCGCAAAGCGCTCGCCGCCCTCTGCGAGCACCGCATTGCGCGCCTGTTCGCCTTGAGCATCGGGCCCGATCTCGCAGGGGTCTATTACGGCTTCCACCACCGCGACTGCGCCTATGCCTACCTTGGCGGCTTCGACCCGCGGTTCGCCTACTACAGCCCCGGTACGATTCTCATCGGCCACGCCATCGAGGACGCAGCCAGGAATGGTGCGCGGGAATTCCATTTTCTGCGCGGGGGCGAGGCCTACAAATACGCCTGGGGCGCCGCCGACAGACGGAACCTCAGGCGGACTTTCGTGAAGAACGGCGATGCCTGACCGGAACGACCCCGATCTGCCTCGTCGGGCGCGGATCATGGCGGCATTCGAGGCCTGCGCACGCGGCACGCTACCACCCAATGTCGCCCTGATGCAGGTGCTGATCGAAGCGGAGCAACCGGACGAGATCGAGCCTTCGCTGCAAGCGGCCCGCGAAGCCGCAGACCCGGAGGGCGCGATGCGGCTCGATGCCGTATCTACCCTATGGCGACGCGCGCCCCGATCCTGGGAGACCGTTCGCTTCGTTCTCGCCCATGCGAACCATGGCGGCGGCAGCCATTCCCGCAACCCGGCGCACTGGGCGCAGGTCTTCGACCGCTTGGCCGGCGTCGCGCCGGATGCTGGCGCGGCACTCTACGCGCTCGGCTCTGCTGATCTCCTCGCCGCCGCGACGGCGAGCATCATCGAGCGACTCCGCGCGTGGGATCTGCTGCGAGGCGACCGCGTTGCGCTCGACCTCGGATGCGGGCCGGGCCGGATCACGGCGGCGCTCGCCCGCGAGGTCCGTACCGTGATCGGCATCGACGTCTCGCGCGGCATGCTGTGGGAAGCGCGGCGGCGATGCGCCGGCCTCACCAACGTGCTCTTCGCGCAGACCTCCGGCCGTGACCTCGGCGCGATCGCCAGCGGAGCTTTCGACCTCGTGCTGGCGGTCGATACGTTCCCTTATCTCGTTCTCGCTGGCGACGATCTCGCCAGCATTCATCTCAAGGAGGCCTATCGGGTTCTCAAACCGGGCGGCTCGCTCATCGCGTTCAACTACTCCTACAGCGGCAATATCGCCCACGATTCGCTGATGTTCCGGCGGCTGGCGGAGGAAGCGAGGCTCGAGCCCATACGGCTCGGGACCACTGATCTCGCATGGTGGGACGGCGTGACTTACCATGTACGCCGGCCGGCCTGATGCGCTCACCAACGACGCCCGGTAGCGAACGAGCTTGCAGCCGGCGCGTTGGTAAGCTGGCGGGCAATCTCGCGAGAGAACCATCCTCGATGTCACGCGCTCTGGTCCTCGTTCTCGATTCCGTCGGTATCGGCGGCGCGCCTGATGCCGCCCTTTACGGCGATGCCGGCGCCGACACGGTCGGGCATATCGCCGAATGCGCGGCACGGGGTGAAGCCGACCGGCAAAGCCTGCGTTTCGGCCCGCTGCTCGTGCCGAATCTTGTGCGGCTCGGTCTCGGCCAGGCCTGCGCGCTGGCAACGGGCCGCATTCCCCCGGGGCTCAAAAACGATATCTCGCGTGCCTGCTATGGCGCGGGGCAGGAAATTTCGCGCGGCAAGGATACGCCGTCTGGCCATTGGGAGCTCGCCGGAGCGCCGGTACCGTTCGACTGGGGCTACTTCCCGAACCGCAGGCCGTGCTTTCCCGCCGCTCTCATCGACGCGCTTTGCGCGGAAGCAGAACTGCCGGGCATCCTCGGTGATTGCCACGCATCCGGGACCGCCATCATCGCGGAGCTCGGCGAGGAGCATCTCAGAACCGGCAAGCCGATCTGCTACACGTCGGCCGACAGTGTTTTCCAGATCGCGACGCATGAGGAGGCATTCGGTCTCGACCGGCTTTACGATGTCTGCGCCATCGCACGGCGGCTCGTCGATCCACTGCGCATCGGTCGCGTCATTGCGCGACCCTTCATCGGCGCCTCGAGCGCGGACTTCAAACGCACGGCCAACCGGCGCGACTACGCGGTACCGCCACCTGCGCCGACGATCCTCGATATCGCGACTGATGCGGGCCGCGACGTCGTGAGCATCGGCAAGATCGACGACATCTTCGCCCATTCGGGCACCGGACGCACACTGAAAGCCGCCAGCAACATGGGCCTTTTCGATCGCACGCTGGACGGCTTCGCCGCGCTCGCGGACGGCGGCCTGCTGTTCGCCAACTTCATCGAGTTCGACAGCGAATTCGGGCACCGGCGCGACGTCGCCGGCTACGCGGCAGCACTGGAGGCGTTCGATACGCGATTGCCCGAGCTCATCGACGGGCTTGCTCGCGGCGATCTGCTGATCATCACCGCCGATCACGGCTGCGACCCGACATGGCAGGGAACGGATCACACCCGCGAGCGGGTTCCGATCCTGGCGCTCGGCCTCGATCGCGAACCTGGATCTCTCGGCATACGTGCGACATTCGCCGATGTCGGCGCCACTGTCGCCAGCCATCTCGAGCTACCGCCACCAGGAGCAGGGACTCCGTTCTAGCTCAGAGCGCCACACCTACTCGCCTTCGCCCCGCATGAACGCGAGCGTCCGCGCCCTTGCCTCGCCGTCGGGAAACTGGCGCGGCGGCGACTTCATGAAATAGCTCGAAGGTCCGATCAACGCCCCGCCCATACCACGGTCGAGCGCCAGTTTGGCGCACCGCACCGCGTCGATGACGACTCCGGCCGAATTGGGCGAATCCCAGACCTCGAGCTTGAGCTCAAGATTGAGTGGCACGCCGCCGAATGTCGTCCCCTCGATACGGATATACGCCCACTTGCGATCGCTGAGCCATGGCACGAAATCGCTTGGCCCGACGTGGACGCTGCCGCTTTCAGGAGGGGCTGCAAACTGACTCACCACCGACTGCGTCTTGG
>JAEZHL010000271.1 GCA_023416575.1 Pseudomonadota bacterium | reverse complement strand
CGAACCATACCCTCGTTCTCATCGACGGCATCGAGGCCAATGCCGGCAGTGACGGCACGTTCGATTTCTCGGATCTTCTCACCGACGACATCGAGCGCATCGAGGTGATCCGGGGCCCGCAAAGCGCGCTCTACGGGTCGAATGCGGTCGGCGGTGTGGTGAACATCGTCACCAGGAGCGGCAAGGGGCCGGCCACCGTGACGGCGCGTATCGAGGGCGGATCGTTCGGAACTAAGGAGGG
This sequence comes from Pseudomonadota bacterium, assembly GCA_023416575.1. Taxonomy (GTDB): domain Bacteria; phylum Pseudomonadota; class Alphaproteobacteria; order Rhizobiales; family Hyphomicrobiaceae; genus ZC4RG25. Next base: position 3,446 of record JAEZHL010000271.1, on the reverse strand, counting down.
CGCGGCGCGCGTTGCGGGCGGGAATGATCGCGCCTGGGCTTCGGCAAGCGTGCAGCATCGCCAGAGCGATGGTTTCAACCTCGCACCGCAGGGTGATCTCGACGAGGAGGACGGTTATCGGATGACGTCGCTGGCGGCGTCGGCGGGCGCGATGCTCGCGGACAACATCCGGCTCGATCTGAATATCCGCCGCTCAGACAAGCGTCTCGACCGTGATGACGAGACGGGGCTCGGCAGCCGCGACGGGTGGATCATCGCCAGCGATAGCTTTTCTCACTACGCCTCGACGGTGCTGCTGATGGGCGCCAACCTGCAATGGGACATGCTCGGCGGCGATCTCACGCACGTCTTCAAGGCGTCGCGGAATCTGACGACCCGGGACGACGTCATGATCGCCGACTTCGGGTTCGGATTCGGCCCGCCGTCGCCGGTCGAGACGACGGATGACGCGTACCGGTTCGCCTATCAGTCGACGTACCGCTTCGCCACGCCGGCGCTGGGCATGCGGCACGCGGTGACGGGGCTCGTGGATCACGGCCGGGAGACGTTCGAGAACGAGACGACGTCCGGCTTCGTCGATGCCGCGCGCGAGCAAACGGGCTTTGCGGCCGAATGGCGTGGCGATCTTTACGATCGCGTCTTTCTGTCGGCGGGCCTTCGGCACGACGTCAACGACACCTTCGATAACTTCACCACCTGGCGGGCGGGGGTCTCGGTTCCGATCCGCGAGCTCGGCATCCGGCCGCACGCCAGCGCCGGCACGGGCGTCAGGGTGCCGACGATGTTCGAGCAATTCGGCGTTACGCCGTTCTTCGTTTCGAACCCGGACCTCAAGCCCGAGGAATCGAAGGGTTGGGATGCAGGCGTGGAGTTCACGTTCGCCGGTGGCCGCGCCATCGTCGACGTGACCTACTTCGAGACCGAGCTCATCAACATGATCGATGGCGACAGCACGTTCGTCCCATGCGACACCTCGCCTTTCGGCTGCACGTTTCCGGTCAACGTGCCGGGCACGTCGCGGCGTAAGGGAGTCGAGCTGGCGGGCCGCTTCGCGATCCTGCCGAGCCTCAGTCTCGGACTTTCCTATACCTATCTCGATGCCGTGGACGGGGAGGGCGTTCGCGAGGTGCGGCGCCCGAAGCATGCCGCCCGCGCCGATCTGGCCTATGGCTTCCATGACGGTCGCGGTGAGATCAATCTCGCGGTGGTCTATAACGGCGAGACGGAAAATCAGGTTCTCGGGGCGCCTATTTTCTTCCCCGTCGGTCGGGTCACCCTCGATGATTACTGGCTCGTCTCCGCGGCGGCGTCCTATAAGTTGCGGGATGACCTGGAGATCTATGGCCGGGTCGAGAACCTCCTCGACGCGGATTACGAGGAAGTTTTCGGCTACAGCACCGCGGGTGCCGCCGCCTACGCCGGCCTGCGTTGGAAGTTCGATCTCGAGCGGCCGGCGGCCGGCGCTGGGCTGAAGTAAGCAGGGCATGAGAACGATGCGGAAAGGGTGTTTCGCCGTGCTGGCGGTGGCTCTGGCGACAGTAGGGCTGTCGATCGGCGCCGGTCACGCCGCCGAGGCGCCGCGCCGCATCGTTTCCCTCAACCTGTGCATCGATCCGATCGTGCTCGACCTGGTCGAGCGCGAGCGCATCCAGGCGCTGAGCTTGGTGTCGTCGGATCCCAATGTCTCCCCCATCGTGGATCGGATCGCGGGCATCCGGCTCGTGCGCGGCACGGCGGAGGAGGTGCTGGCGCTCGAGCCCGACCTGGTGCTCGCCGGCGACTATACGACCCCGGCGACGGTGGACCTCCTGCGGCGCCTCGGCCAGCGGGTCGAGGTGATCCCGACGGCGATGTCGCTGGCCGATGTCAGTATAGTGATCCGAGCCGTCGCGGCCGCCGTCGGCGAGCCGGGGCGGGGGGAGGCCATGGTGGCCGACTTCCAGCGCCGCCTCGGGGAGGCGGCCTCCGCGGGCGATGCGCGGCCCGAGGCCGTGGTCTATCAGGCGAACAGCATCGTCTCGGCCGGCGGCACGCTGCTGGCGGGGGCGCTCGAGGCGGCGGGCTTCACCAATGCCGCCGACCGCGCGCCGCTGACGGCCGGCGGACGCATGGCGCTCGAAACCCTCGTGGTCGACCCGCCGGACCTGATCGCGCTCGGCCAGCAGTCGACGACGTATCGGACGCCGGTGGCCGATAACCTGAGGCATCCGGCGCTGGCCCAGGTGCTCGCGGAGCATGCCCACGTCGATCTGCCGATGCCGCTGTGGCTCTGCGGCACGCCGCATGTCGCGGATGCGGTGGTGACGCTGGCCCGCGCCCGCATCGCATTGCCCGGGCGGACGCAGCCTTGATCCACGCCATGACGATGCGGATGGCCAGTGAACGCTGGGCCGTGGCTGCCCTCGCGGGGCTGGCGACGCTCGCGTTCGCCGCCTCGCTGCTGACGGGGCCTCACAGTTTCGGACTGCCGGTGGGAGAGCGCGCGTTCGGGCTGGTTTTCTGGGAAATCCGCGTGCCGCGGGCGCTGCTGGGGGCTCTCGTCGGGGCCGCGCTCGGCATGTCCGGCGCGGCGCTGCAGGGCTATCTGCGCAATCCGCTTGCCGAGCCGGGGCTGCTGGGCGTCACCGGCGGCGCATCACTCGGGGCTGTCATCGCCATCCACACCGGGGCTGCGAGCGCGTTCGCGGTCGCCCTGCCGCTGGGCGGGCTTGCCGGGGCGGGCGTTGCCGCGATTGCGGTCCTGGGACTGGCGGGAGCGCGCACGGGACCGCTGGCGCTGATCCTCGCCGGGGTTGCGATGTCGAGTGTTGCGGGAGCCCTGACAGCGCTCGCCGTCAATCTGTCGCCGAACCCGTTCGCGTCCGTGGAGATCGTATTCTGGATGCTCGGATCGTTGAGCGATCGCAGCCTCGTCCATGTCTGGCTGGCCGCGCCGTTCATCGCGGCGGGCCTGTTGGTGCTGTCGCGCACGGCGCTAGGGCTCGACGCCTTGGTGCTCGGCGAGGATGCGGCGGCGAACCTCGGCAGCGACCTCGCCCGGCTCCGGCTGACGGTGGTGATCGGCTCGGCGCTGGCGGTGGGCGCGGCGACGGCGGTAGCCGGGGCGATCGGATTTATTGGTCTCATCGTGCCGCATCTGCTGCGGCCTCTGGTTGGATTCCTGCCGAGCCGCCTTATCCCGGCGAGCGCGCTCGCGGGGGCGGCGTTCGTGCTCGCGGCCGACGTGATCCTGCGGTTGCTGCCGACCTCTCTCGACATCAGGCTCGGCGTTGCGACTGCCATCGTCGGAGCGCCGTTCTTCCTGTGGCTCGTCCTCCAGTCCCGCCGGGAGCTGGTGCCATGAGGCTCGAGGTGCGTGAGGTCGCGGTTGCGCTGGGTCGCAGGCGCGTCATCGAGATGGCGAGCCTCGAGGCGGGCCCAGGCGAGATGATCGCGATCGCCGGCCC
>JAEZHL010000249.1 GCA_023416575.1 Pseudomonadota bacterium | reverse complement strand
GGAGAGCTGGCGCGTGACCTCGGCGGCGCCGATGTCGTAGGCGATGTGCCGGCTGAGCTGGCTGGCCGGCAGGCCGAGCGTGCCGTACTCCGGCGGAAATGCGTTCCCCGCATGGTCGCACAGCAGTAGCAGACCGGCATCTGCACGCCCGGGCAAGACCTCGAACGTCTCTGTGCTCGACGGTTCAATCCAATGTTCTGACGGCCTCTGCATGCGCTGGCTGGTGCCCCTGCTTACAACCTCCTGCATCATCCAACCTTGACGCATCAATGCCAATCCCGCAGATGAGCACAGTCCTCTGGGACGCGGGAGAGTGCGGGCGAAACGGGGTTGCCGGTGACGGAAGGTCATAAGTTCAGAGCTGACGATCAGCGCAATACATTGCTGGCGATGTTCAAAGCGGCCGTCGCCCGCGCACATCCCGCGCACTGCCTTCCGCCGTTCCTGCCCGAGCCGCCGGCGGGCGGCCGTATCATCGTCGTCGGAGCCGGCAAAGCTGCCGCTGCCATGGCGGTTGCAACCGAGCAATTCTATCGCGCTCGCGGCGCGTTGGACCGTATCGGCGGCTTCGTCGCGACGCGGCACGGCTACGGCCTTGCGACAGAGCTGATCGAGGTCGCCGAGGCGGGCCACCCCGTCCCCGATGCCGGCAGCATTGCAGCGGCGACGCGCGCCATTGCCACCGCGCAGGAAGCGGGCCCGAACGACATCGTGCTGGTCCTGCTCTCAGGTGGCGCTTCGGCGCTATGGGCGGCACCGGCGGAAGGGATCAGCTTCGAGGCTAAGCAAGCGCTGACCAAGGAGCTTCTGCGGTCGGGCGCCCGCATCCATGATCTCAATTGTATCCGCAAGCACCTGTCCCGCATCAAAGGCGGCAAGCTGGCCGCCGCCGCTTATCCTGCCCGCCTGCTGACGCTGGCGATCTCCGACGTGCCAGGGGACGAGCCCGCGACGATCGGTTCCGGGCCGACCGTCGGCGATCCGACCACGCTCGCAGATGCCCGCGACGTGCTCGGCCGCTTCGGCATAACGCCGGCGCCGGAGATTGCCGCTGCCCTGATGAACGAGGCGAACGAAACCCTGAAGCCCGGCGCGGAGGCGCTGGCGTCGTCCGACTACAAGCTGATTGCCGCACCCAAGGCGTCGCTCGAAGCTGCCGCCGAGCTGGCGACGGCGGCTGGATACGATGTCGAGATCCTTGGCGATGCGCTGGAGGGCGAGGCGCGGGACATCGGACGCCAGCACGCCGAATTGGCGCGCAAGTTCCTGGCGGAAGGCAAACGGAAAGCAATCCTGTCCGGGGGCGAGCTGACGGTGACGGTGCGCGGCAATGGCGCAGGCGGCCCCAACCAGGAATATGCGCTCGGCCTCTCAATCGCGCTCGAAGGCGCCAATGGCATATCGGCGCTGGCTGCCGACACTGATGGGACCGACGGTGGCGGCGGCAATCCCGATGATCCAGCCGGCGCTCTGGTTTTCCCAGATACTTTGACCAGAGCCGCCGCCCGCGATCTCAAAGCTGCCAATTTCCTGGCCAACAACGATACGACCACGTTCTTTCGAGAACTCGACGACCTTGTCCTCAGCGGCCCTACCCAAACCAACGTGAACGACTTTCGCGGCATCCTGATCGATCCCTGATCACGGATCCCTCACCATCGAGCCAGCAACCGACAGCTCCGGAATGAGCACAGCCACGCCGGTCCACTCTTCTCGGCCAATCGTTCGGCGCAAGTCCTCGTGCGCCTGCCGCTTCTGGCTGGGGATCGTCCTGGCTGGCGCCTGGGTTGCTGGAGCATCGCAGCCCGCGCACGCAGACCTCAAATTGTGCAACTCGTCAGATAGCCGTGTCGGCGTCGCGGTCGGCTACAGGGATGCAAAGGGCTGGGCGACGGAAGGCTGGTGGAACCTGTCGGCGCAGTCCTGCGAAGTGCTTTTGAAGGGCGCCGTCCCGAGCCGATTCGTCTATATCTACGCCGTCGACTACGACCGCGGCGGAGAGTGGGCCGGCACGAATTTCATGTGCACCCACGACAAGTCCTTTGCGATTAGAGATGTTAAGGATTGCCAGCAGAGGGGTTACCGGCGTACGGGCTTCTTCGAGGTCGATACTGGCGATGCCAAGGACTGGACTATTCGCCTGACCGACCCTGAGGACGCAGGAGCAAAGGCGAAATGAGGCGCAATCGCAGGGTCAAGATCGTCGCGACGCTCGGTCCGGCTTCGTCGGACCCGGTGATGATGGAACGCTTGTTCGAAGCGGGCGTCGACGTGTTCCGCATCAATATGAGCCACTCGACGCATGAGATTGCGCGCAAGCTGCACGCCGCGGTGCGCAATGCCGAGCTGAAGTTCAAGCGACCGATCGGCATCCTCTGCGACCTCCAAGGCCCGAAGTTTCGGATCGGCGAGATCGAAGGCGGCCGCACGTTCATCAGTGAAGGCGCGCTCTTCCGTTTCGACAGCAATGAGGAGGTCGGCTCGTCGGAGCGCGTCTTTCTGCCCCATCCGCAGATTTTCCAGGCCGTCGAGCCGGGCCACCTGCTGCTGCTCGATGACGGCAAGCTGCGCATGCGGGTCGTAGATCGCAGCGTCCGTGAAATCACCGCCGAGGTGCTGGTAGGCGGAGCGCTCGCCAGTCGCAAGGGCATCGCCATGCCCGACAGCGTCCTGCCCATCAACCCGATCACGGAAAAGGATCGGGCGGACCTCGATTACGCTCTGCGTCTCGGCGTCGACTGGATCGCGCTGTCCTTCGTACAGCGCGGCGAAGATCTCGTGCTTGCCCGCCGTCTGATCGATAACGGCGCCTCGATCATGGCCAAGATCGAGAAGCCGTCCGCGATTGCCGACCTCGATGCCATCATCGCTGCCGGTGATGGTTTCATGGTGGCCCGTGGCGATCTCGGCGTCGAAATGCCAATCGAACGCGTGCCTGGCCTGCAGAAGGAGATCACGCGCAAGGCGCGCGCGGCTGGCAAGCCGGTCGTTGTGGCGACGCAGATGCTGGAAAGCATGATCTCCTCCCCCATGCCGACGCGGGCGGAGGTGTCCGACGTAGCGACGGCCGTCTTCGACGGCGCGGATGCCATCATGCTGTCAGCTGAATCCGCCGTGGGCCAGTTCCCCATCGATGCGGTGCAGACGATGGACCGAATCGCGATTCAGGCAGAAAGCGACCCGGGCTACGACGATCTCGTGCACGCCCTGCGCACCGTGCCGCAGCCGACCGGAGCCGATGCCATCGCGGCAGCCGTGCACAGCATTGCGCGCACGCTGCAGCTGTCCTCCATCATCTGCTACACGGCGACCGGCTCGACCGCGCTGAGAGTTGCCCGCGAGCGCCCCGGCCTGCCGGTCATCGGACTGACACCGGTGCTCGCGACGGGCCGCAAGCTGGCGATCGTCTGGGGGATCCATTCGGTGCTCACGAGCGACCCGGCAAACCTGGCCGACATGGTGAGCAAGGCCTGCCAGATCGCCTTCGAGGAAGAGTTCGCTGGGGCGGGCGACGGCGTCATCATCACCGCCGGCGTCCCCCTGGGCACACCCGGCACCACCAACATGGTGCGCATGGCCTATCTCGACGATAAGGGCGCCCCGGTTTCGGGACAGACTTGAGGAGCGAACGCGCCATCGAAATGTCCGATACGGTGCTGGTCGGGAGTTATATGCCGGACAGGTGTCTCAGACAGCAGACGTTCGCATGGCCGGACTGGACGCGGGAGTTCTACGCAAAGGGATAAGCTCCGCGCCTTATTCCTGTCCACTCGCCCTCAGCTGTGCGCGACGGCCCTGGGCGTCAGATCCCCTGGCCGCCGACTTCCCGCTCTAATTCCTCGAGCGCTTTCTGGGCCCCTTCCGCGAAGGGGTGCACCTCGATCAGCTTGCGGTAGGCGGCCAAGGCACCCTTCTTGTCGCCGTATTCACGCAGGATATGGCCGAGCGCGCTGAGCGCCCGGAAGTGGTTGCCGTCGAGTGCCAGCGCCCGACGCAGATCACCGAGCGCGCGATGGGCTTGACCCTCGAGGTACAGCACATGCGCCCGCTGGCTCCATCCCTCGGCATAATCGGGAGCTTGCTCGACGATCGCATCGAGCAGCCGGAGCGCCAAACCCTGGTTCTTCTCCTGCATCGCCTTGACGGCACGCGCCATGAGGACAGTGACCGTGTCGCTGCCCGAAATGGCCCACAACCTGTAGATGGCTTTGGAGGTTTGCTCGGCCGCCTGCTCGTCCTCGGCGGTGGCGAGTAGCGCGTAGAGGTTGTCGAGCATCTTCGCGCGCTCGACGGCTGTATTCGGCAGGGTCTCGCGCAGGCCGGGAGACGCGCCCGCATCATCCCCGCCTTCAGCCTGAGGCAGCGAGGGATCGGAAAGCCCTGGGGTGCCCGGCGTGTCCGCCGTCTGGGCCTGCACCGAGATGGGCGCTACAGCAAACGCCGCGAGCAGGCAGACGCTGGCCGCGGCTATCGTCAGTCTTTCGATGAGCGAATTGCGCATCCCGGCAACATAGGGTGGGCCTTGATGTCCGTCAAAGCCCAATGCCGCCGAATGGAGCGGTTAGCCCTGCCGCGCCTTGTAGCGCCGCTGCGTCTTATTGATGATGTAGACGCGGCCCTTCCGCCGCACCACGCGGTTGTCGCGATGGCGCGTCCGCAGAGATCTAAGCGAGTTCTTTACTTTCATGGCACATCCATGGCCTTCGGGCCCAAGGCCACGTAGGTCCTCTGTTCAGTCGGAAATGGATACGCTGGCGGGGAGCCCCCCACCGATCATGCGCTGCCCGACAAGGACCACAAAACCCCGCAGCGCGTCAAGTCATGATTGCTCTGCGGGGCCCAATCTGACCGAAAAACGCACCAGATTCCACCTCAATGATGCCAATCCGGCGCTCCTGTTTTCGCCCCCCTACCCCACCTCCTCGGCAACCCCAACGTGCTTGCGCAGCTGCAAGATCGTCCCCTAACTTCAGTCACCTGAGCGGGAGGTGCAGCATGAATCTTCGAGATTTCACCACTCTGACTTTCGACTGCTACGGAACCCTGATCGACTGGGAGAGTGGCATGGTCCGGGCGCTCGCGCCGCTGACCGAGCGCGTCGCCCGTCCACTCTCGCGCGATGAAATCCTCGCTGCGCATGCACGCCATGAATCCTCGCAACAGGCTGCAACTCCGACCAAGCGCTACAGCGATGTGCTGGCAGTCGTTTACAAGCGGCTCGCGGAGGAGTGGGGCGCACCGGCGTCCTGGGCGGAGTGCGAGGCCTACGGGAGCTCCATCGGCAATTGGCCGGCGTTCCCTGACAGCGCCGAGGCACTCCAATATCTGAAGCAGCACTACAAGCTCGTCATTCTCTCGAATGTCGACAACGCAAGCTTCGCGCTGAGCAACAAGAAGCTCGCCGTCGAATTCGACGCGATCTACACCGCCGAGGACATCGGATCGTACAAACCGGATTTGCGGAATTTCGAGTACATGCTGGATAAGCTGAGCACTCTCGGCGTCAGCAAGTCCGATATCCTGCACACGGCCGAGAGCCTGTTTCACGACCATGCAGCCGCCAACCAGATGGGGCTCGCCTCATGCTGGATTCATCGGCGGCATGATGTGGGAGGCTCCGGGGCAACGATGGAGCTTTCCACGATGCCGAAGTTCGACTTCAGGTTTACCAGCCTCAAGGAGCTGGCCGACGCTCACCGCGCCGAGATGGGAGCGCGGAGCTGACAGCTGACGGGCTCGCGCGCCCTGGCTCAATTGAAGAGTCGGGGCCATCGGATCTTACCGTAAATTGGAGCAAGCCGGCCCGCCGCTTGCTCCATTACTGTCACCCGCGCAGCCGGGTCCTGACGATGCGAGGGAAATCCTCGTTCTGCGAGAAGCCGTCCTGGGCGGACGAGAACGCCCCGGTCAATGAGGGTTGAGGCTCCGCGCCCGCCGGCACCGCAACGGCTCGCTTGGCGGATGGGGCCTGCGCCTCGTTGCCAGCTTCGGAATTCCACCAGCGCTCAGTCCGGGTCTCGGACACGGCCGACGCGGCGGTTTGAGGCGTGGTCCGGGCGAGTGATTGCGATGTCGTGGCAGCCTGACGGGCGGGAACGGGCGACGAGCTTGCGCCGGTGAACCAGGCATCGATCAGGTCGATCTCGTCCGACGTCAGGCTGAGACCATGGGCCCGGCACCGCGCAACGACGAAGTTGCGGAACCGCCCTGCGAAAAGATTGGCCGAGGCCCCCTGCTCGAACCACGGATCGGCCTCGCTCACCACATCCAGTGCAAAGCGAATGTCGTCCCGACGCAGATCGAGACCTTTCTCGCGTCCGCGGTTGGCGACGTTCGAAATCGTCTGCGTCCCCTGAAGGCCTGCCTCGTTGATCTCCTGCGCCATGATCTCGAACAGCGTCCGATATTCGGGCGGCGACAGGGGTGGAGCTTGGCAAGCCTCGTGAATGCGCGCAATCGACTGTTGAAGTGACGATGCGCCGTCGGCGCTCCGCGTTGCCAGGGACGATGATTGCGGAGCCGCCGTCCGCTGCGGCGCCGGCGATTGCGCAGTATCGGCACTGGCTTGGCGCGTTTGCGCGGCCGGCAACGACGCCGCTGCCCGGTAAACCTGCTGCGCCGACTGCGGCTGGATCAGACCAGCGCGCACCGCCGCGCTCGCTTGATCGAGTGCTTGCGACAGTGCCGTAGCAGCCGCGCTGCTCGAGGTGGCGCTGCTCGGGCGAGCAGCCGGTGGCGGCAGGCTGGGAGCGCGCTCCGCACGTTCGGGCCGCGTCGCCTGAGCCGACAATTCCACCGCTGGCCGGCGGTTGGACTCGAAGACGACGTAGGGCGGTTGCTCGCTCAGCTGCATGCCTTCCGGCAGGCTCTGGACCAGCAGCTCGCGGAAGCTGCCTGCACCCGCCCAATCGGTCCCGACGGTGCGCTCGTGCCCCAGCGCCCGAGTCGCGCGCTCAGCAAGCGTTTCCAGCGGCAACGGACCGCCAGCATTACGCACGGCACCGGTAATCTCGGCGATGATTTCCCGGCGCAAATCAGTGCTGACCTCTCGGCCCGCCTTGGAGATCGCCGCGTCGTCCGACTTGCCCGCGAGCAGCGCGGCCATCAGGTCCGCCTCGCGGACCTCACCGTCGGCGATGGCCACGTAGGGAGCAGCGGTGAAATCGTTGGCGAACACAACCGTGCGCCGCGCATGCGCCCGCAGGCGGTGCAGCACGGGAGTGAAATCTGCATCGCCTGAGAGGATGATGAACTCGTCGAAATATGTCTCGTGATGGAGGTAATCGCGAACGTCCATCACCATGCGAATGTCGGAGGAGTTCTTGAGCTGGGCGGTGAGCGGCGGGCAGTCCACGACCTCGAATCCCGCACGCAGGAAGTGGTGCCTGACGAACGGGAAGGAGTTCATATCGGTCGAATTGTCATTCTGATTCCGCCGCGGCACCGGGTTACCATAGCAACGGTTAAGCACGACGCGGCGCTGGACGTTCGAGGGCAGCTTGTTGGTCGGCGTGATCAGCTCGCCGCTTTCGATAGCTGCCAACCAAAGGTTGGCATCCTTGGCGAAACGCTTGGCGGCTTCCTCGTTCTTCCGCTTCAGTGACAGATAGATGTTGTCGTAATCGACAAAAATCGCACTCAGAATCTGCCCCGATGACTCGCGCTTCATCCTTAGGCCCCCGCTGCCCGTCACAATCGTTACTTGATTCGGACTCTTCACGAGTCGCCTTGGCCCCGCAAGCGCAGCACCGCCTCTATCCCGGGCATTATGGGGAAGACTTGTGGATTCAGCAGGTTGCTGGCAAATCGGGCGGGCACCAACGGTGGAAAAGTCTCGTGGTGCCTAAACGGAGGCGCCGCCCGGCAGAAGAAAATTTCCGCTCGGACGGCTTCTGATCGTCTTTTTTGTTCGATGGCCGATCAACTCAGGCCCGGTTCTTCCGATCACGGATTTCACCGAACACCTTCCAATCCGGCTCGCCAAGCATCCCGAGGCGGTTGCGGATATCGGGGCTGTTCGGCCGCAAGAAGGGATTGGTCGCCAGCTCCAGATCGATCCGGGTCGGCGAGGTCGGCTCGCCGGCCGCCCTCATGCGCTCAACCTCCTTAGCGCGCTGCTGCAGCGCCTCGTTCTCCGGCTCGATCGTCAGCGCGAACCGGGCGTTCGAGAGCGTATACTCGTGCCCGAAATAGGCGCGCGTCGACGGTGGCAGGGCCATGATCTTCTCGAGGGACTGCCACATCGTCTCGTAGGTGCCCTCGTTCACCCGCCCGCAGCCCATTGCAAAGAGGACATCGCCAACGAAGGCGACGTCGGCGGCGGGGATCCAGTAGGTGATGTGACCCGCGGTATGCCCCGGCGTGTCGAAGACGTGCACCTGGAACGAGCCGAAGGTGACCACATCACCCTCACCGACGGACTGGTCGATCCCCGGAATCCGGGCCGTTTCGGCGCGTGGGCCGATGATGGTACAGTTGGTTTCAGCCTTCAGCGGCAGGTTTCCGTCTGTATGGTCGGAATGATAGTGCGTCGTCAGGATGTGGGTGAGATCCCAACCCTTCTCGGCCAGCGCGCGTTTCACCGCCTCTGTTTCCGGCGCATCGATGGATGCGGTAACGTTAGCCTCGGGGTCGCGGATCAACACCCCGAAGTTGTCGCTCAAGCAAGGAAACTGGTAGATCTCGAGGCTTGCCACGGTTGCAGCTCCATTCGCAATGCTATCGTCAGTCGACCTGCCCGCACCGTACCAGCGGGTCCGGGGATTGCAAACCGTACTGGGCGGCGCGCCAGTCGAGGCAGGAGTTTAAATCCGCGAGCGCGCATAGACGCTACAGCAGTCATGAACTCTGACGTCGCCGAACTGAGAGACTTCTACGGCAGACCACTCGGGCTGATGGTGCGCCGCCTCATCGCCCATCGCATCCGCGCGCGCTGGCGCAGACTGCAGGGCGAAACGCTGATCGGCCTCGGCTTCGCGACACCCTATCTCAGCACATTCCGGGGAGAGGCGCTGCGGATCGGCGCCCTGATGCCGGCATCACAAGGCGCGCTCATCTGGCCCGAGGCCGGCCCCAAGATGAGCGTGCTGGTGGAGGAGGAGCAGCTGCCGCTGCCCGACAACTCGGTCGACCGGCTGCTGATCGTCCATTGCCTCGAGACGGCCGACCAGCCGCGCGCCCTCCTCCGCGAGGTCTGGCGCGTCCTTTCCCCACAAGGGCGGCTGATGATGGTCGTGCCGAACCGACGGGGCGTCTGGGCACGCCTCGACCGCACGCCATTCGGACAGGGCCGGCCCTACAGCCGCAGTCAGCTCGAGCAGCTGCTCAACGAGGCGATGTTCAGCCCGTTCGATTGGTCTTTTGCCCTTTATGTGCCGCCGCTCGAGTACCGGATGGTTATGCGTTCGGCCACCGCGTTCGAGCGGATCGGCGCCCGCCTGTCGCCCGGGTTCGGCGGCGTCATCATGGTCGAGGCACGCAAGGAGTTCACCGCGCCTGTCAGCTCACGAGCTCGCCCTCGCGTGCTCGGCCGTCTCGTTCCCGCACCCGGAGGCGCGTCCCCGCGGGACGATACTGAACGGCGCTGACGACCGGCTCACCGGCAGCGGGAAAGTATGCACGATCGAGCCTTCGGCACTTTTCCCCTGGATCCCGGATCACCGCTCGCCGAGGCTCACGGCGTCCGGAATGACGGGAATCAGAGAATATTCGGTCATCCCGGCCAAGTGAGAGCGCAGCTCGAACGCGAGCCGGTATCCAGCGTCAGAAGTGCCGAAGGCACCACAGCCCGGCTCAGATAGGAGAGTGCCTAGCGGCCCGAGCGGCGCTTCAGGAGAAACACCGCCTTCTCACCGAAGATATTCTGAATGGTCAGCGGCACGCGCGGCGAGAGCTGACGGCCCGACGAGTTGAAGGCGGCCGAGCGCTCGACCGTTGCGTTCACCATGTCGCACAACTGCGCGAAATCCGTGATCGTGCACAGGTGCGCGTTGGGCGAGTCGTACCACGGGTCGGGAAGGTTCTCGGTCTGCGGCATGCGACCGGTGAACAGGAGCTGCGTGCGCACCCGCCAGTGGCCGAAGTTCGGGAAAGAGACGATCGCCCGTCGTCCAATGCGCAGCAGATTCTCGAGCACCAGCTTCGGCCTCAGCGTTGCCTGAATCGTCAGGCTCAGGATCGCATAGTCGAACGCATCATCCGGGTAGTCGTTGAGATCCCGGTCCGCATCCCCCTGGATCACGGACTGGCCGCGCGCCACGCAGGCGTTCACCCGGTCGCGCTCGATCTCGATGCCGCGGCCGTCGACCCCCTTCGTGTCAGTCAGAAGCTGCAGCAGCGCGCCGTCTCCGCAACCGACGTCGAGCACGCGCGCACCATTGGCCACCATCTCGGCGATGAGGAGGTGATCGACCCTGGCCGTGGTCTGGAGAGGCTGTTGCGTTTTGAGCATGGGAGTCGGTCAGCTCGCTTTCGTCAGGCGGCGCGCGCCGGCGCGAGGCCGCGCTTGGCCGCCGCAGAACCGATGAAGCCGCGAACAGTGGCGA
>JAEZHL010000242.1 GCA_023416575.1 Pseudomonadota bacterium | reverse complement strand
GGGCCACCCTTCCCAGGGCTGAACAACATCTCTGCAGGGACCGATCCGCCACGCGATGCTGCGTTACATCTTCAATCGTATTCTGCTGATGATCCCGACGCTGCTCGGGGTCGCCGTGCTCGTGTTCCTGCTCTTGCGCCTGATGCCGGGAGACATCGTCGAGCTGCGTTTCCGCATGGATGGCGGGCAGGTCAGCTCCGAGGTCCTGGCGATGGAGCGTGCCCGCCTCGGCCTCGACAAACCCCTCTGGCAGCAGTTCTACGACTGGATCACCGGCCTCATGGTCGGCGATTTCGGTGTCTCCATGTGGACCGGCCGGCCCGTTTGGGATGAGATTGCGAGCCGGCTCGAGCTCTCATTTCAGGTCGCCATCATGGCAACGATCCTGGCGACGTTTATCGCAATCCCGCTCGGCACCATCGCGGCGTTGTTCAAGGATTCGTGGATCGATCGCACCATCCAGGTATTCGCGATCGCGGGTCTGGCGGTGCCGTCCTTCTGGCTCGGCATGTTGATGATCATGTCGCTCTTGATCGTCTTCAATTGGATTCCGCCACTGACGTTCACGCCCATCTACGTCGATCCGTGGCATAATCTCTCGCAGCTCATCTGGCCGGCGCTGGCCGTCGGCTACCGATACTCCGCGGTCGCGACGCGCATGACGCGATCGACCATCGTCGAGGTGTTGCAGGAGGACTACATCCGCACGGCGCGGGCCAAGGGTGTGTTCGAGCGCCTCGTAGTGGCCCGCCATGCCATGCGCAACGCCATGCTGCCCGTGGTCACAGTAATTGGTCTCGAGTTCGCATTCCTGATCGGTGGCCTGGTCGTGACGGAGCAGGTGTTCAACCTGAACGGCATCGGCAAGCTGTTCGTCGAGACCGTGACGCGGGCTGATTACACCATGGTGCAGGCCCTGGTGATGCTCGTTGCTGCGTTCTTCATCCTCGTCAATTTCGTGGTCGATCTGCTCTACGCGGCGCTCGATCCACGCATCCGGTATCGTTGACATGGCGATTGCGCAGGATACGCCGAAAATCACCTACAAGGTGCCGAAGCGGCGGCACCCCATTCTCCAGTTCGCCGTGACGCAGCCGCTCGGCGCGGCCGGGCTGGTGTTCATCATCGCCTTGTTCATCGCCGGCCTCTTTGCCGAGTACGTTGCGCCTTACGATCCGCTGGCGCTCGACTACGGTGCCATGCTCGCGCCGCCGTCCTGGGAGCACCTCATGGGGACGGACGCCTTCGGGCGGGATGTGTTCTCGCGCATCATCTATGGCGCCCGCACCGCTCTGGCGGTCGGCTTCCTGTCCTCAATGCTGGGTTCCGGGATCGGGGCAGTGATCGGCGTCGTTTCGGCCTACTTTGGCGGCCGGATTGACATGCTGATCCAGCGCCTGATGGACATCCTGCTGTCATTCCCGATCATCGTGCTGGCGCTTGCCGTGGTGGCCGTGCTCGGCAAGTGGCCGATCGGCGGCATCGACCTCAACCTCATCATCGCCATCGCCATCCCCATGATCCCGAAAGTGGCGCGTGTGGTGCGCTCATCGGCGCTGGCCATCCGCGAGATGCCCTACATCGATGCCGCGCGCGCGGCGGGCTTCAGCCACACCCGCATCATTTTCCGGCACATCACGCCGAACGTGGTGGCGCCGTTCCTGATCATGTTCACGGCCTTCATCGCCCAGGCGATCCTGCTCGAGGCCTCGCTGTCATTCCTCGGCCTCGGCGTGACTGAGCCGACGGCCGCCTGGGGCCTGATGCTCTCGGGCTCGTCGCAGGAGTTCTATCAGCAGGCGCCGTGGATGATCATCTTCCCTGGCTTGGCGATCAGTTTCGCCGTGTTCGCCTTCAATCTGTTCGGCGACTCTCTGAGAGACTGGCTCGATCCGAAAATCAAGATCTGAGCTGCGGGCGGGCGCCCCGCCGCCTGCCTGCTCGACCAACCACCGCGGCGCCTGAAATCGACGCCGTGGTGCGCTTATGAGCGCCTTGCCCAAAAATTGACCGTTAGGTATTGGGAGGGAGGCCCCGCGTGCCATGAGAGGCTCCGGGGCCGAACTGGGGGACCTTCACACTGCAAAATTGTAGCGCGGGCCCAATACGCGGTTGCGGCGTGGAATCTACAGTGCCGAACACTAATTCATCGAGGTCAGCAACGGTGTCTCCTTTGGACGAAAAGCTTGAACCGATTTTCTCAGATGTTCTGCGCCGCAACGCCGGAGAGGTTGAATTCCATCAGGCCGTGCGCGAGGTCCTGGACAGCATCGGCCGCGTCATCGCCAAGCACCCCGACTACGCCGAAGGGGCGTTGATCGAGCGGATCTGCGAGCCCGAGCGGCAGATCATTTTCCGCATCCCTTGGATCGACGACAAGGGTCAGGTGCAGATCAATCGCGGGTTTCGCGTTGGTTTCAACTCGGCGCTCGGCCCCTACAAGGGCGGCCTGCGTTTCCATCCGAGCGTCAACCTCGGCATCATCAAGGTCCTCGGCTGCGAGCAGACCTTCAAGCACGCGCTGACGGGCATGCCGATCGGTGGCGGCAAGGGCGGCTCGGATTTCGATCCGAAGGGGCGCTCCGACATGGAGGTGATGCGCTTCTGCCAGTCCTACATGACGGAGCTCTACCGGCACATCGGCGAATACACCGACGTTCCGGCCGGCGACATCGGGGTGGGGCAGCGCGAGATCGGCTACATGTTCGGCCAGTACAAGCGCATCACCAACCGGTACGAGTCCGGCGTGCTGACGGGCAAGGGTCTCACCTGGGGCGGATCGACCGTCCGCCGGGAAGCGACCGGCTATGGCGCCGTGTTCTTCGTCGAGGAGATGCTGAAGACCCGCGGCGAGGACTTCGACGGCAAGCGGGTCGTCGTCTCCGGGTCCGGAAATGTTGCCATCTACACGATCGAGAAGATCGTGGAGCTCGGCGGCCGCGTCATCGCCTGCTCGGATTCGGATGGGTACATCATCGAGGAATCCGGCATCGACCTGGACCTGTTGAAGGAGGTCAAGGAGGTCCGGCGCGATCGAATCTCGGATTACGCCCGCCTGCGCAAAAGCAGTGCCGATTACATTCCCAAGGGCCGTATCTGGGATGTTTCGTGCGATATCGCGATGCCGTGCGCGACCCAGAACGAGCTCAATGGCGGCGATGCGCGTAAACTGGTGCAGAATGGTGTCATCGCGGTCGGTGAGGGCGCCAACATGCCGTGCACACCGGATGCGGTTCGCATTTTCACCGAAGCCAACATCCTCTTCGGGCCGGGCAAGGCGACCAATGCCGGCGGCGTGGCCACCAGTGCGCTCGAGATGCAGCAGAATGCTTCGCGCGATTCTTGGACTTTCGAGGAGACCGAAGAGAAGCTGGCCGAAATCATGCGGTCAATTCACGACCGCTGCGCCAGCACTGCGGAGGAGTACGGCATGCCCGGCAACTACGTTGCGGGAGCGAACATCGCCGGCTTCATCCGAGTGGCCGAGGCCATGCGCGCACTGGGAGTGATCTAGGACCGAAGCTGTCCTCGCGCCGGATCAGACGCCAGAGTCGATCCGGCGCGGACAGCTGGGGTGCTGGTAGCGATCAGGATCGCCCGGTCGATGTGGGGTGGCATGACGCTTTGCGGAATGACGTTCTCAACCTCATATCAGGCCCGTAGACATTCGAATGATGATCGATCGCTGCACCAGATCGCGACGGAATGAGCCGAGCAAGATTTCGGAAATGATTTTCGACCCGCGTCACTCTGGTCGGAATTGCTTTGGCCAGCATGCTCGTACATTTTCGTCTTGGGCCCCCGCTCTGTGGGGCTGAACCGTTACTCTCGGTATTCGCACTTATTCTGTTGCTGTATCTCGTTCGTGATGTTCGGTTCATTGCCGGACGTGTTATTCGGATACCCCTCCCTGGGAATTCCTGGCGGTTGTTGTGGGGGCGGTATTCTCACTCCCCCTACAGCCATCCAATTGAGCGTTGAAAAACTATCCTGTCGCGTATCCGTCACATTGCATCGTTTGCTGGTTATATTCCACCAGAAGAATTGATCTCATTTTTATATAATTTTGCATGCGGCTCGGTGGATTGCGTCCAGACTTGCAGGTCTGATCAATCCGAGTTCGTGTCAAGGAGCATTACCGAGAAGTTCTGGTTTAAGCGACCGATTGTAAACAATGGTGCTTATATCGAAATTAGCGATGAGAGGCTGTGTAACAGCGTTGAAAAGGCGCTGATTAAATTTCTTAAGTCTTTAATTCCTCTCCATTGGAATTGCACACACAACCTCATTAAGGTTTTGTTCAGCATGCGCTTGCGTTGTGCGGCCATGGTACATATCAGTCTTTGAAGTGTTCGTGGTTGATTTGTCCAGGGGCTTTCCTCGATTGCGATGAGGGTCAAGTGAGCCGTACGGATAGTCGGGATCAATGGAGCAGTTTGGAAAGCCGATCTCACGTTGGTGCCAAGGTCCGAACAGCCGGTATCAAACCGGATCAAAATAGATGGGAAAATGTCTGTAGGCGCATGCTGGATATTGCTCTGTCGATCGCATGCCTCATCATCCTGGCACCATTATTGTTGATAATTGCCTTAGCCATCAAGAGTGAAACCGACGGACCGGCCTTCTTTCGGCAGCGCCGGGTGGGCAAGGATGGTTGCCACTTCCGAATTTGGAAATTCCGAACCATGACATCGATGGATGATGGCGACGTTATTATTCAGGCGTTTCGCCACGATCCTCGAGTAACCAGAGTCGGGCACATCCTCCGACGATTGAATTTGGATGAATTGCCGCAGCTTTTGAATGTCTTGAGTGGAGAGATGTCCCTCGTTGGCCCGCGGCCGCATGCAGTGGCGCACGACCTCGAGTTTGCTAGGGTCCATGAGTGTTATGCGCTACGCCTTGCAGTGAAGCCGGGCATCACCGGTTGGGCGCAAGTAAATGGCTTCCGCGGCCAGATTGCCGATGCCGCTTCTCTTGGAAAGAGGGTTGAGTACGACCTGTACTATATCGCTCACCGGTCGGTGTGGTTCGATTCCTATATCATTCTGTTGACGGCGCTGCCTAAGGCGTTCCGAAACGCGTTTTGAACGGCGCCGCAATGCTCAGGCGGTGCAGACTGACAAGATTGACAGGATGGGGAGTCTCGAACTCTGGTCATCAGGCCGACGAAATACGTGCGTCGCGACGCTTACCCATCCGCGCCAGCTCACGCGTTTCGCGATGCCGACCTGATTTGCGAGACTGCGCCAGTGGTGCTCCTCGGCGCCGGGCCCGACCATTGTCAGTTGCAAATTGCCCTCGGCGGCGGGGGCGCG
>JAEZHL010000187.1 GCA_023416575.1 Pseudomonadota bacterium | reverse complement strand
GTGCTCAAGGGTGAGGTCAAGGACGTCCTGCTGCTCGACGTGACACCACTGTCGCTCGGCATCGAGACGCTGGGCGGTGTGTTCACGCGCCTGATCGACCGGAACACGACCATCCCGACGAAGAAGAGCCAGGTCTTCTCGACCGCAGACGATGGGCAGACCGCGGTGACCATCAAGGTCTACCAGGGCGAGCGCGAGATGGCGGCCGACAACAAGCACCTCGGCACCTTCGACCTCGTCGGCATTCCTCCGGCTCCGCGCGGCGTGCCTCAGATCGAGGTCACGTTCGACATCGACGCCAATGGTATCGTCAACGTCTCGGCCAGGGACAAGGCGACCAGCAAGGAGCAGTCGATCCGCATCCAAGCATCGGGCGGCCTCAGCGATGCCGACATCCAGCGCATGGTGAAGGATGCAGAGGCGCACGCCAGCGAGGACAAGAAGCGTCGCGAGCTGGTCGAGTCGAAGAACCATCTCGAGGCCTTCATCCACACGACTGAGCGTTCGATCGCTGACGCGGGCGACAAGCTCCCCGCTGCAGTCAAGACGGAAGTCGAGGCCGCGATCAGCGCTGCGCGCGAAGCTGTGCAGAGCGAGGATCTTGAGCGGATCAAGTCGACGAGCCAGTCGCTGGCTCAGGCGTCGCTCAAGATCGGCGAAGCCATCTACGGCGGGCAGCAGCCCGGCGGAGCGGAGGCAGCCGGCGACACGGGTCAAGGGCCGACGGGCGAGGCGGGAGCCGACAACGTGGTCGACGCCGAGTTCGAAGAAGTCAAAGACAACGGCAACAAGAAGAAATCGGCCTGACATCCGGGCCGACAGGGGCAACAGAACAAGGCCCTCGCCAGGGTCGGGCAGTAACGGCGAGCAGAATGCGCGTCCGCGATGCCAGCTCAGGCGGGGTCTTGTCCGTCGCACGGGGGACGACAGTCGCCACCCCATGGGCGGAATGAAGAACGGGCGTCCGTAAATGGCCAAGCGCGACTATTACGAGGTTCTTGGCGTACCCAGAACAGCCAGCGAGAAGGAGCTCAAGTCGGCATTCCGCCGGCTTGCCAAGGAGTGCCACCCGGATCGTAATTCCGGCGACAAAGACTCCGAGCAACGTTTCAAAGAAATCGCCGAAGCCTACGAGGCGCTGAAGGATCCGCAGAAGCGGGCCGCCTACGATCAGTTCGGCCATGCCGCATTCGATGGCGCGCGTGGCGGTCCGGGCGCTGGGTTCGGTCCGGACTTCGCGGCCTCCATGTCGGACATCTTCGACGATCTGTTCGGCGAGTTCATGGGCGGCCGTCGCGGCCCGCGCCAGCGCTCCGGGCGGGAGCGCGGTGCAGACCTCAGATACAATCTCGAGATAACACTCAGCGAGGCGTATCTCGGTAAGGCGGCGCAGATCCGCGTGCCTTCGAGCGTGTCGTGCGACAAGTGCTCCGGCAGCGGCGCAAAGCCCGGGACCAAGCCTTCGAGCTGCCCGACCTGCGCCGGCTATGGAAAGGTGAGGGCATCGCAGGGCTTCTTCACGATCGAGCGGACCTGCCCGAATTGCCAGGGACGCGGCGAGATCATCGAGGACCCATGCGTGAGTTGTACCGGCTCGGGCCGGGTCATGCGCGAGCGGACTCTGTCCGTGAACATTCCAGCCGGCGTCGAGGACGGCACCCGGATCAGGCTTGCCGGTGAAGGCGAGGCGGGATTGCGCGGCGGGCCCGCCGGCGATCTTTACATCTTCCTCTCGATCAAGCCGCACGAGTTCTTCCAGCGCGACGGCGCCGACATCTTCTGTATGGTGCCGATCTCGATGATCACGGCAGCGCTGGGCGGCCAGATCGAGGTGCCGATCCTGGATGGCACCGCGACGCGCGTGAAGGTTCCCGAGGGGACGGAGAGCGGCAAGCAGTTCCGTCTCAAGGGCAAGGGCATGCCGGTGCTGCGCACGAAGAACTACGGCGACATGTACATCCAGGTGCAGGTCGAAACACCGAAGAACCTCACGCGGCGCCAGCGCGAGCTGCTCGAGGAATTCGAGCGCGAAAGCCACAAGGACACCAGCCCCGAGAGCGCGGGTTTCTTCACCAGGGTGAAGGAGTTCTTCGAGGGGCGGGGGACCGGATCGTAAGACCGGGCGCACGTCCCAACCTTCGATTTTTCAGCATGATCAGAGGCGGCCAATTTGTGCCGCCCGGACGCCCGCGGCATCGGCCGCCGCGGGCATGATGCCAGCCCGCCGATGCTTCAGCCGACCCGCACCTCACCGTTGGCGATTGCAACACGGCCGCTCGGCAGTTTGAGCAGGACCTCCCGCTCCACATGCAGAACGGGTGGAACTTGGTAGCCCAGCTCACGGGCGACGAGGCATGCCACGATCAGGATCGCATCCGGCTTGCCGAGCAGGATGGCGGCCGGGGCGCAGCCCTGGTGGATCAGCTCCAACAGCACATACGAGGATGACGAGGAGCCGATCGGGTCGGCGAGCGCCAGCACAGTGCCGGCGATGTTGCGGCCCCGCTCGGGATGGCTGCCGAGGATGATCTCCCCGGTTGCCGGATTGACACCACCCCAAAAGCTGAGTGGCGCGGAAAGCTTCAGCAACGGCCCTTCGGCAGTCCCGGGGTAAAGCACCTGCCCTCCGATCATCCCCACGCTCATGACCAGAGTGCCTCATCCCGAACGAGCTGGCCGCGCGCCGCTGTTTCGACGCACTCCGTGAGGCTGCCGTAGACGACGGACCAGCCGGTATTCCCGGGCGCATAGTTGGCGAACTTGCCAGAGTTGGTCAGCAGAACCCCGGAGTCACCGGGAAGGATCGGTGTCACCACGATGCAGGTGTCTGCCACGATGGAAATGCCGGACGCCTCGATCTCCGCGAGCTTTCCCTCGCTCTCGAGCCGTTTCACAACATGCCGCCCGGTGTGGGCATAGAACGGAATCTGCACCCGCCGGCCCGCCAAGGCGTTCGAGATCGCAATCATCTCATCGAACGACAGGTGCGGGCTGCCCACCGCGACCGCATCCACCCCATCGCCGCTGGCGGTGCTGAGCCAGCCGCGCGCGACGCGGACCATCTCCGGCGTCAGCTGCACGATCTCGGCCGGCGGCGTCTCCCCGAAGGCATCGTTCAGGGTCCGGGCTTCGGGGGTTACTCCGACGACGTGGAACAACCCGACCGCTCCGAAAGAAGCCGCTGCGGCACCCAGCGCCTTCAAGCGGTCCTCGGTTGCGAAGGGCTGCAGGCCGTCAACGGCAACGATTCGGTCCCCGGCTTGGCGCCCGATCCAGGCGCCGAGGACGGGCCAGAAGGCATCGCGCCCCTTCAGGCCCGCCGAGAGCTGTTCCGTGTCGATCAGCACGCGTGCCCGCCGGTTCTCGGGCAGGTGGAGACCATAGCGGGGCGCGCGCCCGACGCTGGCACAGGCAATATCCAGGAAGTCGCCATACCGATTGGTGCGGGCGCCAAGCACGGAGTTGCAGAACGCGACGGCATTGGATTCGCCCCAAGCGACGTCCGCACCCACCGAGGGCCGATGCCCCGCCTGATACGGCGAGCAGGTCCAGGTCGGCGTGCAGCCGAGCGCTTCATAGGCGCGCATCAGCCGCAACGCCAGGTCGCGCCTCCGGTCATCGAGGCGCACACGTTTCGGATGCAGCAAATCGAGCGCGCCAACGTTGAGGGTCGAGGGAACGGAGACGCGCCCGCCGAGCTCCACGAGCTTCTCGGCGAACAGCACACCGCTATCCCCATGATAGAGGCAGCCATCGATATGAGCCGACTGAACAGGAATGAGCCTGTCGGCGCCGAGAAGGCGACCCGTATCGGCGACGATCCGCATCGCCATGGCGTGCGCTTGGCCGCGCGCGCCGGCTGCAATCTCGCGCTCTTCAGAAGTGAGCTCCATCGGGAGGCCTCGGCAGTGGTAGTCGGCCATGGATAATCCGAAAGCCGATCATCCCACAACGTGGCCCGGCTGAGGCTCCGGCGCTATGATGCAGTCAGAAAAACTGCTGTTCTTCTCCGGATCAGCTCGCGGTGAATCGCTCAACCAGAGGCTGGCCCAGCTGGCAGCTCGTATCGCCGAGGCCAACGGCATCCCGGCCACTCTGGCCGATCTCCGCGACTATCCCCTGCCCCTTCCCAGCGGCGATCTGGAACGTGACGACGGCGAGCCGGAGAACGCGCGCAAGCTCAAAGCGCTGATGCAAGCACATAGCGGCATCTTTATCGCCGCGCCCGAATACAACGCCTCACTCACCCCGCTGCTCAAGAATACGCTCGACTGGGTGTCCCGTTTGAAGGACGAAGGTAAACCGCCTCTGCACGTCTTCAAAACGCGCGTGTTCGCAATCGCCTCAGCTGCCGCCGGCCACTTCGGCGGTATCCGGGGCCTCATTGCGCTGCACCAAGTGCTCACCGCGGGTTTAGGCGCCCTGGTGTTGCCAATCCAGGTTTCCGTGCCGCTGGCGGCTGCGGCCTTCAATGAGAACGGGCACCTGAAGGACAAGACGCAGCAGGAGCTGCTCAAATCGGCCATCAGTGAGCTGGCCCGCTTGGCAAAGGTGTTCCACGGCCCCTGAACCAGGGGATGCGTGTCCTTGTTGCGCGATAACCACCGTGCTACAAGGCGCCCGCTTTGCGGGAGGCCTGATTTGGCCTCGCCCAAAAAGGCCGATCATGACCGGACAGACCACAAATCTGACGACTGACGAGCGATCCACCCTGATCATCGCGCTCGACGTGCCGACCTATGACGAAGCGTCGGCGGTCGTGAGAGAACTCGGTGACGCTGGCCATTTCTACAAAATCGGCCTGGAGCTACTTTTCGACGGCGGTTTGCGGCTGGCGCGCGAATTACGCGACCAAGGCAAGCTCGTGTTTCTCGACATGAAGCTGCTCGACATCGGAAACACGGTCGAGAAAGCTGTCCGGAACGTCGCGAAGCTCGGCCTGAATTATCTCACCCTGCATGCCACGGACCGCAAGACGCTGCGGGCGGCACGCCAGGGCAAGGGCGACAGCGACCTGAAGCTCCTCGGCGTCACCGTCCTTACCAGCCTCAACGCGGACGATCTCGCAGAGCAAGGGATCGCCGCGAGTCCGGATGAGCTCGTGCTGAAGCGGGCCAAGATGGCGTTCGATGAAGGCATAGACGGCGTCGTTGCCTCCGGTCTCGAAGCCCAGGCGATCCGGCAGGCCACGAACGACGCCTTCCATATCGTGACGCCCGGCATTCGGCCCAGCGGCAGCGCCGCCAACGATCAGGCGCGGGCGGCGACACCGACGGACGCCATCCTGGCAGGCGCCAGCCGCCTCGTGGTCGGACGGCCGATCCTGGCTGCAGCGGACCGCAGAGCGGCAGCTCTCGCGATCCTCGACGAGATCCGAACAGCGAAATCAACCTTGAACCGATAGGGGGAATAATCATGCCCAAGGGCTATGTCATCGCGCGTGCCATCGTCACCGACCCAAAAGCTTGGGCCGAGTACGCGGCAAAGGCTGGCGAGGCGATGAAGATCTATGGCGGCAAGCCGATCGTGCGCGGCGGCCGGGCCGAAATTGCCGAGGGCGAGGGCCGCGCCCGCAACGTCGTGATCGAGTTCGACAGCTTCGAAGCGGCGCGCAACTACGCGAACTCGCCGGAATACGATGCCGCGCGCAAGCTGAGGGCGGGCGCTGGCACGATCGATATCGTGATTGTCGAAGGCGCGCCCTGACCGGCGCCTACAAAGCGCTGAGTAAACCAGCGTTTTTCACGACGATCCGGGGCGCCATTCTAACTAAACGGCGCCCCGCAATGAACTCCCTCGCTCAATGCCCGGAACTCGCCCCGGGCACATCGCACCCACAGCCCCGAACTGCAGCTCAGGCAGCAGTCCAGCGTGGCGCGATACGCTCGCCCGGCATCAGGTCGTAGGGGTCCTTCCAGCCAGGCAGAGCCTTCAGCCGCTGGGTCCAGGTGAAGATGTTCGTGTAATCCGTTTCGAGGTCATAGCCATGCTCCTCGCTCGGATAGAACATGTAGCCTGCGAGCGAGAAGTCGGCGATGGTCGGCTCTGAGCCGAGGATGAATGGCGTCTTCACGAGATGCTCATTCACAACGTCCAGCGCGCCGGCGATGCGCGTCCTGAGGAACTCCATCACTTTCGGCTCGGGCGGTTGCAGACCGAATGAGCGCATGAAGCGATGGGTTGCGAGGTAGCTCGTGAACTTGTGGTTATCGAAGAGGATCCAGCGCAGGGCCTCGTAGCGCTCGTCTTCCGTCCTGGGGGCCATTTTGCCGGTCTTTTCGGCAAGCCAGGTCAAAATCGCACCCGACTGCGTGAGCTGCTTGCCATCCACCTCGAGGACCGGCACCTCTCCCATCGGATTGACTCGGGCACGCCACTCCAAATCGCGCGTTGCGCCACGCATGAAGTCGACGAACACAGGCTCCCAGTCGAGCCCCGCACAATTGAGATAAAGCGCGACCTTGTAGGCGTTCCCGGACTGGGCGAAGCAGTGGAGGCGATAGGCGGGCATTGGCGTCCTCGTTGTCCTGACTGCTAGCGATAGCCACTCGGCGGCGAGGAAGGCCCGAGGACGACCGAAGATCGCCCCCGGGCCGATCCCATCACTTCATCGTCGGAATGACGAACTCCGCGCCCTCCTTCACGCCGGACGGCCAGCGCGAGGTGACGGTCTTCGTCTTGGTGTAGAAGCGGACGCTATCCGGGCCGTGCTGATTGAGGTCACCGAAGCCCGAACGCTTCCAGCCGCCGAACGTGTAGTAGGCCAGCGGCACCGGAATCGGCACGTTGATGCCGACCATGCCGACGTTCACCTTGGCTGCGAAATCGCGCGCCGCATCGCCGTCACGCGTGAAGATGGCAACGCCGTTGCCGAACTCGTGCTCCGAGGCGAGGCGCAGGCCCTCCTCGTAGGTCTTCGCGCGCACCACCGACAGCACCGGCCCGAAGATCTCTTCCTTGTAGATCCGCATGTTGGGCGTCACCTCGTCGAAAAGGCAGCCGCCCATATAGAAGCCGTTCTCATAGCCCTGCATGCGGAAGTTCCGGCCATCGACGCGGAGCTTCGCACCCTCCTCGACACCGAGGGCGACGTAGTCCTTCACCTTCTGCAGGTGCTGCTTCGTCACCAGCGGGCCGAAATCGGCATCGGCAGAGGTCGAGGGGCCGATCTTGAGGCTTTCGACCCGCGGAATGAGCTTCTCGATCAGCAGATCAGCCGTCTTCTGTCCGACGGGAACAGCCACGGACACGGCCATGCACCGCTCACCAGCCGAGCCGTAGCCGGCGCCGATAAGGGCGTCGACGGCCTGGTTCATGTCGGCGTCGGGCATGATGATCATGTGGTTCTTGGCACCGCCGAAGCACTGGACGCGCTTCCCGGCCGCGCAACCACGCGCGTAGACGTATTCCGCGATCGGGGTCGAGCCGACGAATCCGACCGCCGAGATATCCCGGTCATCGAGGATGGCGTCGACCGATTCCTTGTCGCCATTCACCACGTTCAGGATGCCAGCCGGAAGGCCAGCCTCCATCATCAGCTCGGCCAGCATCAGCGGCACGGAGGGATCGCGCTCGGACGGCTTGAGAATGAAGGCGTTGCCGCAGGCGATCGCAGGGGCGAACTTCCACAGCGGGATCATGGCGGGGAAGTTGAACGGTGTGATGCCGGCAACGACGCCCAGCGGCTGGCGCATCGAGTAGATGTCGATGCCGGGGCCCGCACCCTCGGTGAACTCGCCCTTCATCAGGTGAGGAATGCCGATCGCGAACTCAGCCACCTCGACACCGCGCTGGATGTCGCCCTTGGCATCGGCGATGGTCTTGCCGTGCTCGCGCGCGAGCTTGTCGGCGAGCTTGTCGTAATCACGGGCGATGAGCTCGAGGAACTTCATCAGAACGCGGGCCCGGCGCTGCGGATTGGTCGCCGCCCATGCGGGCTGGGCTGCCTTCGCGTTCTCGACGGCTGCACGCACCTCGTCCTTGGAGGCGAGGGGCACGCGCGCGGCCACCTCACCGGTCATCGGCCAATAGACATCGCCGAGCCGTCCGCTCGTGCCCTTGACCCTCTTGCCGCCGATGAAGTGATAAAGTTCGTCCGCCATGTCCTCGTCTCCCGTGCCGGAAGTTGCATTTGCCGGCATACTAGGAGCGAGGGACCTCTTAATCCAGCCGGTTATCGCCTCACCCCTTGCCAGGCGGCGTAGCGTGGCGAAGCGGTCTCCGTTAGCTCCTCCCTCACGCCGCCCTTGCATCCGGATGCATACGGATATTTACTGCGCATAGAAAAGAACATTTTCCAAAAAAACTAAAACCGGCTGGGAGGGAGTGCTGACGTGGAAGGGACGATTCCGTCTCGTGCGCGCGGCGTCGAGCTCGACACCATGCCGAAGCTGCTGCTTCGGAATGCGACCCGATTCGGGTCCCGGCCCGCTTATCGCGAGAAGGATCTCGGTATCTGGCAGACGTGGACGTGGGCCCAAACCCTCGATGAGATTCGTGCGCTCGCGATCGGCCTGCACACCCTGGGACTGAAGCGCGGCGACTTCATCGCCATCGTTGGTGACAACCGGCCACACCTCTACTGGACGTTCACGGCGGCGCAGAGCATCGGCGCCGTTCCGGTCCCCACCTATCAGGACTCCGTGGCCGAGGAGATGGCCTACGTCCTGAACCATGCGGAAATCACATTCGCGATCGTCGAGAACCAGGAGCAGGTGGACAAGGTCCTGTCGCTGGCCGATCGCATCCCCACACTCCGGCACATCGTCTACGTCGATCCGCGGGGACTCAAGAAGTACGACCATACCCGGCTGCACGATTTCAGCGCGGTCCAGTCCATCGGCCGCAGCGAGCTGAAGTCGAACCCCCGCAGAGGTGACTGGTGGCAGGAGGAAATCGCGCAGGGCAAGGGCAGCGATGTCGGCGTCGTGCTCTATACATCGGGCACGACCGGTAAGCCGAAAGGCGTCGTGCTCACGCACGACAATCTGATCCGCACAGCCGAGAACGCCAACACGTTCGACCGGCTCACCGAGACTGAAGAGATCATCGCCTACCTGCCGATGGCCTGGGTCGGCGATCACATCTTCTCCTACGGCCAAGCCTACGCGGCGGGGTTCTGCGTGGCATGCCCAGAAAGCCTGGAGACGGCGATCGAGGACCGGCGCGAGATCGGCCCGACGTTCTTCTTCGGCCCGCCGCGACGCTTCGAGGCCGGACTGACCGACATTCTCGTGCGGATGCAGGACGCGAGCCGCCCCAAGCGATGGCTGTTCGAAAGCTTCATGCGCGTCGCCCGCCGCTGCGGCGAGCCCATCCTCGAGGGCAAGCCGGTGCCGGTCACGGATCGTCTGCTCTACTGGATCGGCGACAAGCTTGTGTACGCCCCCTTGCGCAATCGCCTCGGCCTGAGCCGGCTCAAGATCGGCTACACCGCCGGGGAGGCGATCGGCCCGGAGATCTTCAAGTTCTACCGTTCGCTCGGGATCAACCTGAAGCAGCTCTACGGGCAGACTGAGGCGACGGTCTACGTCACCATGCAGCCGGACGGCGAGATCTTCGCCGATACCGTCGGCCCGCCGGCCCCGGAGGTGGAGATCAAGATTGCCGATGACGGAGAGGTGCTCTTCCGCAGCCCCGGCGTGTTCCTGCGCTACCACAAGGACGACGAGGCCACGGCGGCAACAAAGACCTCGGACGGCTGGGTGCATACCGGTGATGCCGGCTTTTTCGACACCCGCGGGCACCTCGTCATCATCGATCGCGCCAGGGATGTCGGCCGGCTCAATGATGGGTCGCTGTTCGCGCCGAAATACCTCGAGAACAAGCTGAAGTTCTTCCCGGAGGTGAAGGAGGCGGTCGCATTCGGTCATGGCCGCGATTTCGTGACCATGCTCGTCAACATCGACCTCACATCAGTCGGCAGCTGGGCCGAGCGCAACAACGTCACCTACGGCAGCTATCAGGAGTTGGCCGGCCATCCCGAGGTCTACCGCATGATCGAGCAGCGGGTGGATGAACTCAATAGCGTGCTGGCGGAGGAGCCGAAGATGGCTTCCTCGCAAATCCGCCGCTTCCTGGTGCTGCCCAAGGAGCTCGATGCGGACGACGGCGAATTGACACGCACACAGAAGGTCCGCCGCGGCTTCATTGCCGA
>JAEZHL010000029.1 GCA_023416575.1 Pseudomonadota bacterium | reverse complement strand
CCCTTGCACAGGGCTCGACCATCGAGCTCGGTCTCGCGGCCGGGGCGGTGCTGGGGCCACCCGGCCCATACAATGCGCTGTGGTTCCCCTCGTCCGTGTGGGCGCGCCCGAGCGGCGGACTTGCCGTCTACCCCCATATCGCCCTGGACAGGGCCAAACCGGGCTCGATCATCGTTGACGGCGAGGGCCGACGGTTTGCGAACGAAGCGCTCAGCTATCATGATTTCTGCTGCGCCGTTTACGCACACGGGGCCAAGGCCGTTCCGTGCTGGCTGATCGCCGACAGGAGCTTCATCCGGCGCTACGGTCTTGGTGTCATCCGCCCACGGACGCCGAGCCTGAAGCCCTATCTCGCCAGCGGCTACCTGAAATA
This sequence comes from Pseudomonadota bacterium, assembly GCA_023416575.1. Classification (GTDB taxonomy): domain Bacteria; phylum Pseudomonadota; class Alphaproteobacteria; order Rhizobiales; family Hyphomicrobiaceae; genus ZC4RG25. Next base: position 2,822 of record JAEZHL010000029.1, on the reverse strand, counting down.
CGGGACGGATGCTGCCGCTCTCGCCGCGGCCATCGGCGTGCCGAGCGATGCTCTGTGCAGCGAGATCGACCGTTTCAACGGCATGGCCCGTGCCGGACGCGACACGGATTTTCAGCGCGGCGAGACGGCATATCAACGCTCCAACGGCGATGCCGGCCGGCAGCTGGCCAATCCGTGCCTCGCGCCCGTGGGCCAGAGCGACCTCTACGCGGTGGCGCTGTATCCGACCCCGCTGGGCACGAGCCGAGGTCTTTCGGCCAGCGTCGATGGCGAGGTTCTCGATGCCAACGGACAGGTCATTCCGCACCTCTACGTTGCGGGCAACGACATGCAGTCGTGCTTTGCCGGCGAATATCCTGGCGCGGGCGCCCAGATCGGTCCGGGCATGACATTCGGCTGGCGCGCTGCTCGGCACGCCGCCGCCAGGCGGCTTCTCTGATTGAGCGGAGGAATGGATGGTGAAGCAAAAGGGCGCTGAATACATTGCCGAAGCGCTGGTGCGCGAGAAAATCCCATACGTCTTCGGCGTCTGTGGACACGGCACGGTCGGCCTGATCGACGGCCTCTACGAGGTGCGGGATCAGGTCAAAATGATCTCGCCCCGGCACGAGCAGACGGCCGTGCACATGGCCGACGGGTTCTTCCGTGTCTCCCATAACGTCGCCGCCACGCTGAGCTCGACGGGTCCGGGATCCTGCAACCAGATCATGGGGCTGGCCGTCGCCCAGACCGACAGCTCTGCCATCCTCGCGATCACCGCCAACGTTCCGACCCAGCAGTTCAATCGGGCTCCGTTCCAGGAGCTGACGATGCACGGCCAAGCGGACTTCAATTCGGTCATCAAGCCGGTCGTCAAGCGCAGCTTCCAGCCGTCGCGAGTGGATATGCTGCCGTTGATGATCCGTCAGGCCTGCGCGACGATGACCACCGGCCGGCCCGGCCCGGTCAACCTCGACATCCCCTACAATCTTTTCCAGGAGGAAGCGGAGCTGTCGCCTGAACCCGCGGGCAGCGCCTTCGGCATGCGCCGTCCCGGCGCGAGCCCCGAGGATGTGCGTCAGTGCGTGGACTGGCTGCTCGCCGCTGAGCGCCCGGTCATCTTCGTCGGGCATGGCGTGGCGTTGTCCGAGGCAGGGCGCGAGCTTACCGCACTGGCCCACCACCTCAGCATCCCGGTGATCTCGTCGCCGAACGGCATGGGGACCATCGACATGGAAGATCCCCTGTCGCTGGGCTTCATCGGTCGTAACGGCGCCTATCAGGCCAATCAGGCCGGCCGGCATGCCGACCTCGTGCTCGGCATCGGCGCGCGCTTCGACGACCGATCGGCCTCGAGCTGGCGTCCCGGGTATTCCTGGAACTTCCCGCACACGAAGCTCGTCCACGTCGATCTCGATCACGCGGAGCTGACGCGCAATTACACGCCCGACCTCGCCATCCTCGCGGATGCGCGAACGTTCCTGCGGCAGGTCCTGGCCGACCTCGAAACGCGCAAGATCGGGCGCGAGCCCCGGCTCCAAGCCTGGCAGGCCCGGATCGCCGGCTGGCGCGCCGAGTGGGAAGCCTTCGTCGCGCCGGGCTTCGCGCAGCACCAGTCACCGATCCGCCCGGAACGGATCGTTGCCGATTGCAAGAAGGTCCTGCCGGACGACGCCATCCTGTCTTTCGACGCCGGCGTGCATCACAACTGGTTCATGCAGTTCTGGAAGGCCCGCAAACCGCAGTGCATGCTGAACTCGTGGGGCTATTCGGGCATGGGCTTTGGTCCGAGCTCGATCCTCGGCGCGAAGCTCGCGGCACCGGACCGTGTCTGCGTCTCCGTCTGCGGCGACGGCGGCTTTACGATGGTGCCGCACGTACTTTGCACGGCCGTCGAGTATGACATCCCCGTGGTCTGGGTCGTGTGGAACAATTTCGTCTGGGGTGCGATCCGCGACCTGCAGTACGGATATTTCGATGGCCGCGAATACGGGACGGGTTTCTACAAGGGGCCGAACGGCGCGCCGTACAATCCCGACTTCGCTGCATGGGCGCGCGCCTCTGGCGTAGCCGGCTACACCGTTACGCGGTCGGAGGACTTCGCCGGCACGCTGGAGGAGGCCGTCAAGCTGGGCCGCCCCGCCCTCATCGACGTCCATGTCGACGCCGACATCCGCCCGCCGCCAACCGGCTCCTGGGCTTTGCCGCCGCTGACGCCGAAGGAACCGGCCTTCGGTGCCCCCTGGCGCCCGGAATGATGCCCGCTAACGCTCCATCCTTTCAGGGAAGCAGAACTCCAATGACCGAACGCAAGTCCGTTATCCGAAACGTCGCCGAGGAGCCCTGGCAGCAGTTTCCGGCCCATTACGGCGGGGCGCTGTCGAAGGCCCTGGTGCATCCGACGACCACGGGCTCGACCCAGCTCGATTATCGGATCTCGAGCTATGCGCCGATGGCGTACGTCGAGCGCCACGTCCACAAACGCCAGGAGCAGGTCTACCACGTCCTCGATGGTGAGGGCCTGATGGAGATCGACGGCCAGAAGCGTGTCGTGCGCAAGCATGACGTGATTTTCATAGCGCCCGGCACCTGGCACGGCATCGAGAACACCGGCATCGAGCCGCTCACGTTCATTGTGGTCACCGCACCGGTAACGGACGAATAAGGCAACGAGCATATCCGCCGCATGACGACGCCAACGCTTGCCACCCAACGGCCGCCAGCCATCAACAGCTATGGCTTCCTCTGGAACGAGCGGGCCGATCACGTCGTCAGTCGTCTCGCGGCAATGGGCTATCGCGAGTTCGAGCTGATGCTCCAGCCCCCGCATCTGGGGCTGGGCA
>JAEZHL010000027.1 GCA_023416575.1 Pseudomonadota bacterium | reverse complement strand
GCATATGCATACGTCGCTTCACATCGCGATCATTCGAATTAGCGCCCCGGCCGCCTGACGGCAGCCGGGTCATCGTTGCGCTGTTTCTCCGATCGTATGTGAAGGACTTCCCGTCATGGCAGCTCATGCCACGGCTTCGGCACAGCCGGAGCGTCGTACTGTTTCCTCCTCGTTCAAGGCTCTGTTCTACGTCACCGGCGCAGCCGATCCAGGCTTACTGCCGCGCTTGATCGAGCCCGTGGCCAAGTTGGGCTATGTCCCGGCTCGCGTGCATGCCTCGCGCGAATCGGGGGATGGATCGGAGGTCGCCGTCGACCTGCGCCTCAAGGGCGTCAGCGCGCGTGCCGCGCAGCTCGTCGAGCATGCCTTGCGCGCAACCGTGGGGGTGCGCCAGGTCATCGCGGTCGTAGAGCCGGACGATTGACCCGAGGGGGTCTTGCGGGCCAAATCGGCATCCCCGGTTTGCGCCGGGGAAGGATCGTCCTGTCCGGTGTGATCGATGGCTGAAAGCTCCTGGCGCAATGCCCGCGCCCCCAGCCTTGAAGACTTGGAAACCCTTGCCGCAGCGGCTTGGGAGAGCCTGCCGGATCACTTCCGGAAGATGTGCGCCGATGTCGTGGTGCGGGTGGAGGACTTCGCCACCGATGACGTGCTGGCGTCGCTCGGTATCGAGGATCCGTTCGACCTCATGGGTCTTTACCACGGCGTAAGCCTGGATAGGCGAAGCTTCTCCGATCTGCCGCAGCAGCCGGACATGGTGTTCCTCTACCGCCGCGCGATCCTCGACTATTGGGCCGACAGTGATGAAGCACTCGGTGACATCATCACACACGTCCTCGTGCATGAGATCGGCCACCATTTCGGCTTCTCGGACGAGGATATGCACAGGATCGAGTCCGAGGCGAAGCCCTGATGGCCGCGCGGTCTTGGCTCGCGTCGGCGGGACGCTACCGTGCGGTCTTGCGCCAAGTCGCAAGGCAGGCGATTGTGCGCTCCGGTCGATAGCTTGCGCGTGGTTCCGATCCGGACACAACTGACCAGGTGGGGTGGGGATGAACGTCAGATCGTCGGCCTGCGTCCTGATTGTGGCGCTGCTCGCGGCTGTGGGATTGGGCTTATCGCCTGCCAACGCGGCCGGACCGACACCAACCCCGGATGAGTACGTGACCCACGTCGGTGGCGACGCCAAGATCGTGCCCGCCGGACAGCTCACGCTCGATAATCGCCGGCTCTATTGCGGGCAGCGGCCGACGGTCCTCGACTCGCAGCTCGATGACTACGGCGCCGCGTACCCCGGCTTCCTGATCCTCAATCCGCGGCTGCTGTCGCGTGTCTCCACGCCGGTGAAGCTTTGGATCCATGCCCACGAGTGCGCGCACCAGTTCCGCGGGCCGGATGAGGAGACCGCCGACTGCTTCGCCGTTCAGCGCGGCCGGCGCGAGGGGTGGCTGACCCCGGACGGGCTGGAGGAGGTGTGCCGCTTCATCGCACCTGCGCGCAGCACGAGCATGCATCTGTCCGGATCGCACCGTTGCGAGGCCATGCGTCAATGCTATGCAGACCCCAGGGTCCGCTGAGGCGCTTGACGCCTCGGCGCCTTGTCGGGTTTATGAGCAGATGACCGGGCCGCAAGGTGAATTGCTGCGGCCCAGGACCTGCCGAGGGATCGCAATGCAGAAGTTCACGACGCTGACCGGCGTGGCCGCGCCGCTGCCGATGATCAACATCGACACCGATATGATCATCCCCAAGCAGTTCCTGAAGACGATCAAGCGGACGGGGCTCGGCAAGTCGCTGTTCTATGAGCTTCGGTATGACGAGAACGGCAACGAGCGCGCTGATTTCGTGCTGAACAAGCCCGCCTATCGCCAGGCCGAGATCCTGGTCGCCGGCGAGAACTTCGGCTGCGGGTCGAGCCGTGAGCACGCCCCCTGGGCGCTGCTCGATTTCGGCATCCGCTGCGTGATCTCGACGGGATTTGCCGACATCTTCTACAACAACTGCTTCAAGAACGGCATTCTGCCGATCAAGGTGTCGCCGGAGGAGCTGGAGAAGTTGCTCGACGATGCCAGCCGTGGTGCCAACGCCAAGATCACCGTCGACCTGGAGAAGCAGGAGATTCGCGGTCCCGATGGCGGCGTCATCACGTTCGAAATCGATGAGTTCCGCAAGCACTGCCTGCTGAACGGCCTCGACGACATCGGCCTGACGATGCAGAAGGACTCGGCGATCAAGGGCTACGAGGAGCAGGCCGCCGCCACCCGCCCCTGGGCCTGAGTTTCCCCTCAGTCGATCGAATCGGACGGACGATGTTTCCCCTCTCCCTTGACGGGGAGAGGGTTTAAGTCGTTGAGATTCTTGAACCGATAGTGCCGGGATCAGGTTGCCCGGCTGCGCAGCCAGCCGGTTTCCCAACCGATCAAAGCCCGTTTGCGCGTCACACCCCAGTGGTAGCCACCGAGGCCGCCATCGCCGCGCAGAACGCGATGACAGGGAACGACGAAGGACAGCGGGTTGCGTCCGATGGCGGTTCCGACTGCGCGTGATGCTGTCGGCTGGCCGATGTGGCGGGCAATGTCACCATAGGTGACCGCCCGGCCAAAGGGGATCTTGAGCAGGGCCTCCCA
>JAEZHL010000078.1 GCA_023416575.1 Pseudomonadota bacterium | reverse complement strand
AGAAGCTCCCGGCCTTGGGCGGCCAGCCTGAGTTCGGTTCGGCCGTCCGGCCATTCGTTGAGACGCACACGGGCCCAGAACGGGTTGAAATCGAAGCTTTCGGTGCGGCCGCACGGGTGCACGCGTGTGACCGTGACTTGCTCACGGGTGACATCGACCAGCTCGAACCGGCGGCCGGAGCGGTAGTTGAGCTTGAAGGCGGCGTAGATCAGAAGCAGGTCGAGGCCGAAGAAGCCGAACACCGGCCAGGCACCGGTCAACAGGAACATCATGCCGACGACGAAGCTGACACTGCCGACAGCCGTCATCAGGATCACGAAGCCGGTTGGACTGAGCGACCGGTGCTGGGTCAGAACAGCATGGAAGCCGGAATCAGGTTGCGTTTGACGGTTGTTCTCGGCCATGACTCGCAGCCTCTGTCGCTTGCGAAATGATAACCATGGAAGCCAAGGCGAAGTTCTCTCCATCAGCGCGCGCGAAGTCAGCCCGGGCCCGCCCGACGCGCAAGTCGAAGCTGACGCCGGCAGCAATTCACGAGATATTCCGCCGACTTGCGGCGGCCAATCCCGATCCGAAGAGCGAACTCGAGTACCACAATCCTTATACCTTGCTGGTCGCTGTCGTGCTGTCGGCGCAGGCGACCGACGCCGGAGTGAACAAGGCAACCCGGCCACTGTTCAAGATCGCAGACACGCCCGAGCAGATGTTGGCCCTTGGCGAGGATCGGGTGCGGGACGCGATCAAGACCATCGGGCTCTTCCGCAACAAAGCGAAGAACGTCATCGCGCTTTCGGAGCGGCTGGTAGCCGAGTACGGCGGCGAGGTTCCGCGCAATCGCGAGGTGCTCGAGAGCCTTCCGGGCGTCGGGCGCAAGACGGCCAACGTCGTTATGAATGTCGCCTTCGGCGAGCCGACCCTCGCTGTCGACACACACGTTTTCCGGGTTGCCAACCGGACGGGGCTTGCGAGTGGAGCGACGCCGCTCGAAGTCGAAGAGCAACTGCTGCGGGTGATCCCGACGGAGTACCTCTACAACGCCCATCACTGGCTCATCCTGCACGGCCGCTACGTCTGCAAGGCCAAGAAGCCCGAGTGTCCCACCTGCGTGATCCGCGATCTCTGTCTCTACGAAGCCAAGACGCTCCCGTCCGAGGTGTAGACCTCAGGCCGGCAGAAGCGCCCCCGGTGTTGCAGGTGTCGCGGGCACAGCAACGGGAACAGGCCCGTCATCGCATGCCAAGCCGAAGTCCTGCGCCATGTGCAGCATCGTACGTTCCGCCAACGCCGTGATGGTCAGGAGCGGATTGACGCCGAGAGAACGTGGGATGACCGATCCGTCCATCACATAGAGGCCGTCATGAACGTCGGCCGCGCCTGAGCTTGGCCGCCCATCGAACACCTGGCCCTTGTGATTGACGACACCATCGTCGCGCGCATGAGCCATGGCGCAGCCACCGAGCGGATGGGCCGTGGCGGGCTGATGGCCCATCAAGGTTCCGGACAGCGGGTTTTTCACGTAGCTGCCGCCGACCTCGCTCACGAGGCGCGACAGGACCGCATCAAGTCGCTGGTAGACGGGCTCGTCCTTGGCCCCCGGCCAGGCAACGGTCACCCGCTCCCCATCGAGCACCAGCCGGCCGCCGGCCGTGTCGTGCGAGACGGCGAAGAAGGTCTGCAGCTTCGAGAAGGGGCCATTGTAGACACCGCTGATCAGGCTCTGCACCGCGCCGAGCAGACGCCCATTCGGCATGAACATGACGGGCAGGACGGGCGCCAGGGACGACGACAGTACGCCTTCCTGAACCGTCAACTCGCGGGCAAGATCAGCGGGGTCGCGAATCTCGATTTGACCTGAAACGCAGGCGCCAACGCATGCATCGAGCGTAACCTTCGGCGGGTGACCGGTCCCGACGGCATTGACGGGCACTTTGGCACCGTAGCCGAATGCGATGATGTCGCCGTTGGCCGAGAACCGCTCGCCGAGCCGCGATGAGAGCGCCAGTCCATTGGCGCGGGAGCGCAGCAGGATCTCTGTCGAACCAAGGGTGCCCGCCGCCAGAATCACGATGTCGGCTGACATGACGATCGGGCCAGGATTTTCAGACGCGCCATCAAGCCGATCGATCATCACGTGCCAGCTGCCGTCGGGCGCGCGCGTCACAGAGCGCACCATGGCCTCCGTGAACAGATGAGCGCCGTGGCGCACGGCATCCGGTAGGTAGGTCAGCGCGACCGTATTCTTCGCGCCCAGATTGCAGCCGCCGCAGCAATCGCCGCAGCGCGTGCAGGCGGGTTGCGCGATGCCGGCAATATTGACCTGCTCCTCGAAGTTGACGACCACGGACGGCGCGACGGGTGCGGCACCCATCGCGCGGCCGGCGGCGGCGAGTGCCTTGAATTTTGCATGATCCGCGGCGCGCGGATCGCTCGATGGGCTAAGCCAGCGCCGCGCGCGGCGATACCCTTCCGCAAGAAAACCATCCTGCGCAACCTGGCCGGGCCAGATCTCGTCGGCGAACACGCGCGAATCCGGCTCGAGGGCGACGCCCGCATTGATCAGCGATCCGCCGCCGAGGCCGCAACCCACGAGAACGTGCATGTCCTCGCCGAGGCGGACATCATAGAGGGCCGTGTCGCGGCCCATGCTCATCCGTTTGCCGCGCACCTGCATCTCGTTGCGCAGATCGGGAAAACGGCCGGGGAATTCTCCGGTCAGAAACTCACGGCCCCGCTCCAGCACGGCAACGCGTTTGCCCGCGCGCGAAAGCCGCGACGCCGCAACGCCGCCTCCATAGCCTGAGCCGACGATGACCACGTCATACCGGTCCTGCCGGTGGTCCAGATTGCGAGCGAGTCGCGCCATGATCTCTCCAGGCTGTTGCAATCTCTCCAGACTGCTGCAGGTGTGAGCCCTGCCACGCCTGCTGTCCAGCATGGCGTCTGATCTTAACGAAGTGTGGCGGATTCACGCCAACGTCGGTCGGAGACAGTGAACCCGACCGGTGGCTTGCTGATCAGCGAAAGATGTAGGGCACGTTGTAAATGAGGCCGGTCTCTGCCTCGGCCAGGACCGGCGTCGGGAATTTGGCCCCGCGCACCGCCGCAAGCGCGGCGTCATCCAGGGTTTTCGAGCCGCTCGATGTCAGCACGTGCGCGTTGCTCACCTCGCCGGTTTTGACGACTGTGAAGCGGATCCACACTGTGCCACGCATGCCGGCCTTCGCGCGCGGCTTGCGGCCGGCGAGGGTTTCGATCACGGCCTTGGTATATTCGCTGGCGGCACGGGATTGGGGACTTACCGTGCCGCGCACGGAAGCAGCGCCCTCGACCGCGGCTTCGCTGCTGTCCGACGGCTGCGACCGAGTTGCCGATTCCGGCTCCTGGGCATCCGTCTGCTCCGGCTCGTTCTCCTGCCGCTGGTCATCGGGTTGTTCAGCCCGGCTCTTAGCGATGGACAGAGCGACCTCGGCCGGCTCGGGGGGCGGCTCCTCTTCCTTGGCGTCAGGGATGACGAGGTCCGGTGTCGGCCCAGCGGGCTCGGGGCGGGCCTCCGCCGTGCTTGCCTTCTGGTCCGCGGCCGCCGCTGTGGCCTCAGCCGGAGCGACGCCGGGGTCCGCGGACTCGACGGTGCTGGGTGGTGTGGACAAGGCCTGGGTGCCCGGTCCACGGCTTTCGAGAACTGCCGCCGACACGATCTCGATATCGATCGCTTCGAGCCCGAGCCCGCTGATGGCAACGGCATCCTCCTGGGGGGGCAGCGCGAAGTACAGAAGAACGGCGGCGTGGCCAGTGAGGGCGGCGACGAGACTGGCGGTCCAGGCCTTGCGCTGGGCGGCGCGTGGCAAACCTTCGGTCGCTGTCAGATCAATTGAGATGCCATCTGGCGCTGGCGGAAGCGGGCATGATTCCCGCTCGTCGCCGGCGGATTGAAGGCTCGGCTCGCTCATCCCCGGTTCCGGAACAGTCCTGCGCACTGGCGCGTGTCGAAACCATTTACACTAACCTTGGCGTGCTGTCCCGTTGCCAGTGCTCACGATCCAGCGACCAAGTCAGGCTCTGCGGGAGGTGTCGCCGCGTCGACTGGCGCGGGAAATAGGCAAGCTACTGGCGAGCAGCTTCGGGACCAGTCGAGTAGGTGGCGCTCAGCCGATTCGCGGCCTCGTGCATCACAGGGACGAACGAGAGCAGCTCGCTGAGAGACATGCGCGCTTCCGGCGCGGAAACGGCGATGCCGCCCACTGCCTGCCCGGATTTCGTGATCACCGGAACGGAAACGCAGACGACCCCTTCGATGAACTCCTGATCGTCAGTGCCGATGCGGGTGCGGCTGATTCGGTCCAGTGCCTCGCCGAGCTTCGCGGGATCGGTCAGGGTGCGGCTGGTGAAAGGCGTAAGTGGCATGCTGGCGACGGACACGGCGCGCTCGGCTGGCGGTAGCAGGGCGAGCAGCAATTTGCCAATGGCTGAGGAGTGCGCTGGAACGCGGCTGCCAGCCTCGAATCGCAGCGCCAGTGGCCATTTCGCTTCGACTCGGTCGAGATAGATGACCTCCGAGCCGGCAAGGATGCCAAAGTTGCAGGTCTCGCCCGTCTTCTCCGACACCGACCGCAGAATCGCATGGCGACGGTTGCGCGGCGCCGCGGCAGCGAGCGTCGCGAGCGCAAGTGAGATCAGCCGTGGACCTTCGATCAGTCCACGTTTCAGAGGCTCCTTGTCGAGGTAGCCCATCTCCACGAGCATGGTCGTAATGCGATGCGCCGTCGGTTTCGTGAGGCCGCACGCGCGAACGAGCTCGGTCATCGTCATCGGCTGCTTCGCTGCAGCAATCGCCTCCAGAATTGTGAAAGCCTTGCCCATGGCTCCAAGCTGCGTCGCTTCACTTGGCGTCACGTGGCTTTCGGCTGAGTCGCTTTCACTCTCGATCTTCGCTCTGCGCAGGCTAGTCTCGGTGCTCTCGGGCATGTTAGGAGCCTTCCGTGTGCTGGCTTAGCGAACTATGCGGCGGGATGAGCGCGCAATCAACGCGCCGAAAAGTCGAAACTCCGGGGGAAACCATCGTGAACGACGAAGTCGGTGCAGCGCAACCCGCGATTGGCGGTTCTTCTGCGAAGGTCGCGGATCGCATCGCTGAGACCATGCAGAGCTTTGGCGTGCGCTTCGCATTCGGGATTCCCGGTAACGATGTCCTGGAGCTGGTCCGCGCTTGTGAAAGCGTGGGCATTCGATTCGTGCTCGCCAAAAGCGAGCCATCCGCAGCCTTTATGGCCGACGCCGTTACTCATGTCACCGGGGCGCCAGCGGCGTGCATCTTCGCGCTCGGGCCGGGCCTCGCCAACGGCGTGTCGGGCATCGCCGGGGCGCTGATGGAGCGATCGCCCGTCCTGGTGCTCGGCGGCGAAATGGCCGGCAATCGGCGGCAGATCTACAACCATCAGGTTTTCGATCACGTCGCGCTGATGGCGCCAGTCACGAAATGGTCCGCTGAGCTGAATCCGGAACGGGCCGCGCAGCAAACGGCGAAGGCGCTCGACATTGCCATGTCGCAGCCGCCCGGACCGGTGTTTCTCAACTGCCCAGCGGATGCGACGCGGGCGCCCGCGCGAGAAGTTTCAGGCGCGGCGCCGGAGATCAGAACTGCCGGCGTGCTCGCCACCGCCGACGTCGATCGGCTGCGCGCGGCGCTGGAGCGGGCAGAGCGCCCGGTGGCTCTCGTCGGCCGCGGAGCGCTCGCGCAGGGGGCACCCGATCGGGTGCGCGGTTTCCTCGAAAGCTGGCAGATGCCGTTTTTCGCGACCTACAAGGCGAAGGGCGTTATGCCGGATACGCATTCGCTGTGCATGGGTGCAGTCGCGCTGTCCCCGGTGGTCGATGACGTCAGCTTGCAGTTCATCCGCCAATCTGAGCTCATCGTGCTGGTCGGGTTCGATCCGATCGAGCTGCGCGATGCGTGGCTGGATGCCTGGGCGCCCGCGCAGGAGGTGGTCAGCCTCGATTGGGCGCCGCAGTCACACCGCATTTTTGGCTGTGGGCATCAATACGCGGG
>JAEZHL010000004.1 GCA_023416575.1 Pseudomonadota bacterium | reverse complement strand
GGGTCGAGCGGCCCGCGATCGCCCGCCGGCTGGCCGAGCTCGACGAGGATGGGTTCCGCGTCGCCTTGGAAACCCGCTTGCAGGGGCTCCTGGGGCGCGTCGGCAAGATCGGTCCGCGGCGGCTGTTTCCGCTCACGGGCCTGACAGCGGAGAGCTTCGCCCGCTCACGTGTGGCGCTGGTCGGCGAGGCCGGACACGTCATCCCGCCCATCGGTGCCCAGGGGCTGAACCTCGGCCTGCGCGATGCAGCGACTTTGGCCGAATGCGTTGCGACGGCCACCGCGCGCGGCGAGGACATCGGCGGGATCGAGGTGATGCGCCGCTATCACGATCTGCGCAAGGTCGACGTCGAGGGCCGGATCCTGGCCGTGGACATGCTCAATCGCACGCTGCTCAGCACGCTGCTGCCGGTCAGCCTGCTCCGCGGCTTCGGATTGCATGTGCTGCGCGCATTCGCTCCGCTCAAGCGGGCAATGATCCGGCAAGGCCTGGAGCCTTCTGGAGCGCGTCCACCACTGATGGAAAACCGCAGCTCACTGGATCGGCCGATCCACCAGGCCAGCTCTTCGGACACGGCCGCGTTGTAGGACCCGCGTGATCCACGCACGCCCGAAGACCTGACGGCGCGCACAGAGGAGCACGCCGCCAGGATGTCTCGTGCTCTACAGTAATCCGCGGCGCGCCAGATTGCGCATGAGATCGGCTGTGCCGAACTCCCAGCGCGGCGCCGCGTCCGCCGTCGTCATGCGGTTGGCGAGGCTGCCGAGCTCCGTCGCGCGGATCGTCACGATGTCCCCGACCTTGTGCGTGAAGCCCATGCCCTTGTCGCCACGATCCTCCGTCGGCGCGAACATGGTGCCGAGGTAGAGCACCGCGCCGTCGGGATACTGGTGCGTCTTGCCGATCAACTCGGCGACGAGGTCGGCCGGATCGCGTGCGATCTCGGACATGCTCGACTTGCCGGTCAGCTTGAAGCCGTCCGTGCCCTCGACCGTCAGATGCACGTCCATGCGGCGGACCGTGTCGAGATCGAACGTCTCATCGAAGAAGCGGATGAACGGGCCAACGGTGGCGCTGGCGTTGTTGTCCTTCGCCTTCGACAGCAGGAGCGCCGAGCGGCCCTCGAAGTCGCGCAGGTTCACGTCGTTGCCGAGCGTCGCGCCGACGATCTGGCCGCGCGAGGTGACCGCGAGCACCACCTCGGGCTCGGGATTGTTCCAGGTCGAGCGCGGATGCAGGCCGGCATCCATGCCGTGGCCAACGGCCGACATGGGCTGGGCCTTGGTGAAAATCTCCGCGTCCTCGCCGATCCCGACCTCGAGGTACTGTGACCAGGCGCCCTGCGCGATCAGCACCTTCTTGAGCTCGAGAGCCTCGCGGGAGCCGGGCTTCAGCCGACGGAGGTCACCGCCGAGCTCCTTCTCGACCTGGGCGCGGATCGCCTCGGCTTTCTCAGGCGCTCCCTTGGCCTGCTCCTCGATCACCCGCTCGACAAGCGAACGCGCGAACGTGACACCCGCGGCCTTGATGGCCTGCAGGTCGACCGGCGCCAGCAGCCAGGACTTGCCGTTGTCCCGGTCGGCCTCGGGCGTATTGGCCAGGATGTCGGCGAGGGTGCCGATCCGCTCCCCCTCGCCCGAACGCACGATGTCGGCCGGGGCATCCGCCTCGCACAGATCGCGCATGGTCGGCGCCAGACGGCTGATGTCGTAGACACCGCCGCTGCGAATGGCGACCACGGACGGGCCGGATAGATCGGGCCGCCACACACGGCCAGCCAGTGCCCCGGCGGTGCCGTCGCTCGGCAAGGTCAGGCTCTCCGACATCTGTTCGCGCATTGGGCGCTCCCCCTCTTGATCTTGCTAATGAGGCTCAGCGGGTGCAGGCAATGCCTCACCCGCGTTTGACAGCTCTGGCAGCGCTTACGTATACATTGTTTGCACGGCGAGCCAACCGTCGGTCATCTTATGACGTTCCGCCGTGTCATGCCCAGCCTTTCAATCGCAATTGCACTTCACCTGACAAGGAGCTCGCATCATGTCGTCAACACCGCTGCAGATCGCAGTTTTTCCGGGAGACGGCATCGGGCCGGAGGTCATCACACCGACCATCGAGATCCTGAAGCTCCTCGAGGCACGGCTCGGCGGGTTCCGGCTGGCGTTCCAGGAGTACCCGGTCGGCGCCAAGCTCTATCGCGAGACCGGCGAGGACATCTCAGTTGAATCGTTCGAGGCGGCGCGGGCGGCCGACGCCATCCTGCTCGGCGCCATCGGCCTGCCGGATGTGCGCTACCCCGACGGAACCGAGATCAAGCCGCACCTTAGGATGCGCGACGAGTTCGGCCTCTACGCCGGCGTCCGTCCGGTCAAGGCGTATCCGAACACGACCCGGCGCCTTCTCGACGAGCGGGCCGCCAACATCGATCTCATCATCCTGCGGGAATCGACGGAAGGCCTCTTCTTCACGCAAGGATGCGGTGAGGTCAGCGACACCGAAGCGCGCGAGACGCTGCGCATCACGCGGGCAACGACCGAGAAGCTGAGCGATGTCGCCTTCAAGCTGGCGCGGCGGCGCAAAAGCCGCGGCGGCAAGGGGCGCGTCACCTGCGTCGACAAGTCGAACGTGTTTCGCGCCTTCGCCTTCTTCCGCCAGATCTTCCTGGAGCGGGCGGCGAAGAATACTGACATCACTGCGGATTGCGCCTATGTCGATGCCATGGCGCTCGATCTCATCCGCCGGCCCTGGGACTTCGACGTGCTGGTCATGGAGAACATGTTCGGCGACATCCTGTCGGATCTCGGCGGCGGCCTCGTCGGCGGCATGGGCATGGCATCCTGCGCCGAGCTTGGCGACAATCACGCGCTGTTCCAGCCGGCCCACGGCTCGGCGCCGGACATCGCCGGCCAGGGCAAGGCCAATCCAATTGCCACGTTCCTCTCGGCGGCGATGATGCTCGACTGGCTCGGCGAGCGGCACGGCATCCAGCGCCTCGGTGAGGCTGCCGCCATCTTCGAGGAGGCGATCGATACCGGCTTTGCCAAGGGGCGCCTGAGGCCCATGGAGTTCGGCGGCGACCAGGGCTCGCGCGACGTCACACTCGAGGTCATCCGGACGATCGAGGAGCGGCTTTAATTCGCGACAGCAGGGCAGCGTCACCGAAGTCATGGCGCTGCCCCCACTGACATGGGGCCTCATCGGGAACCGGGAAGCATGTCGCCACGAGCGATCCCGGTTTACGGCGCACCGATAAAGACTAAGATTGCGGAAACCGACGTCGTTCTCATGTTGTAGTTGCGAGGTGGCCATGCAGCGCTACACGCTCGCGAGCGTTCCGCCGGCCGGGGAAACCGAAACCGGGGAAGTGGACGGGTTGCACCGTCTTCCGCAAACGCTGCGCGCCTATCGCGAGCTGCGGCGGCGGATTCTCGACAACGAGATGCCGCCGAACGCGCAGTATCTCGAGCAGGAATTGGCTGATGCCCTCGGCATGAGCCGGACGCCGGTGCGCGAGGCGCTGATCCGCCTCAGCGAGGAACGGCTCGTCGAGGTCCGGCCACGTCACGGCGCCCGTGTGCTGCCGGTGTCCGTGGACGACATGCGCGAGATCTACGACGTGATGACGGAGCTCGAGGCGATGGCGGCCCGCCGGCTTGCCGAGCGCGGGCTGTCGCGCGAGGAGATCCGGGTGCTCGATGAGGTGGTCGAGGAGATGGACGCAGCCCTCGCGCGCAACGATCTCGACCTCTGGGCGCGCAGCGATGAAAAATTCCACGCCCTCCTCGTCGATCTCGTCGGCAATTCGCGGCTGAGCCAGGTCGTGGCGACATTTCGCGACCAGGCGCACCGGGCCCGCATGCAGACGCTCAGGCTGCGGCCGAAACCGGTCGATTCCAATCGCGATCATGCGACGGTCGTCGCGGCAATCCGGAAACGCGATGGTGAAGCGGCCGCCTCGACCCATCGCCAGCATCGCCAGAAGGCGGGGGCGATGCTGCTCCGGCTCCTGGCGCGCTGCGGCAGCGAAGGTTTATGAGGCGCGGATCGGGCCTAGCCTCTCAACAACGTCCTGAGGTTCAGCTACTGCGACTGCCCCCTGCCGCCACGCTGACCGCACCGTCAGCGGGAATATCGAGGGTCCAGACCAGGCCCTCCGGCTTCCAGTCGAATTGCGCCCTGCCCCCCAGCGACTTCGGCACGATCATCTCCGTGATGGCGCGCCCGAACCCGCTGCGTGACGGCGGCGATACCGGCGGGCCGCCGTGCTCCTCCCAGCGTATCCGGATGCGGGCCGTCCCACTCTCATCGCGGTAATCCTCCCAGCTGATCCGAATCCGGCCGGATGGAACCGAGAGTGCGCCATACTTGCTGGCGTTCGTTGCGAGCTCATGCAGTGCCATGCCGATGTTTTGCGCCGCGTCCGGCCTCAGGATCACCGCCGGCCCCGTCATCTCGATGGGGTGGTCCGGAGCACCCACGAACGCAGCCACATGCGACTTGATCAAATCGGAAAGGCGAACGCCTTCCCAGTTCTTGTCGACCAGCAGGTCGTGCGATCGGGCGAGGCCGGACAGCCGCGCTCCAAAACGCTCGTGAAACTCGGCCTTCGTGCTCGAGCTGCGGTCCGCCTGCCGGGCCATCGCCTGCACGACCGCCAGCAGGTTTTTGCTCCGGTGCGACAGCTCCCGCATGATGAAGCGTGTATGCTGCTCGCTCTCCCGTAAGGCCTTTTCCCGGGTTTCGATCTCGCGCGCCGCTTCGACGAGCGCCGCGCCGACGACGTTGGCCTCGC
Organism: Pseudomonadota bacterium; assembly: GCA_023416575.1. Classification (GTDB taxonomy): domain Bacteria; phylum Pseudomonadota; class Alphaproteobacteria; order Rhizobiales; family Hyphomicrobiaceae; genus ZC4RG25. The sequence continues at coordinate 3,236 of JAEZHL010000004.1, read as the reverse complement.
GCATCAGCGTCGGCTCGAAGCTGATCGGCTTGCCCTCCCCCAGCGCCCGCGCCGCATCGAGCACGCGGCGATTGGGACCCTGGATGGCGCGCCCCACAACCAACGCCGCCGCGGCCGAAACGATCAATGTGAGCGCGAGGGTTGCGAGGACGAGCCAAAGTGCGGCGCGTCCCGGTGCTTCGAGCACCTCCTTGGGCACCCACACGAACACGTGCCAATTACTGAGCGTCGTGGGCTGAAAGGCGGCAATGGAGGGCAGCCCGTCCCGGTCCTTCGCTTCCAGTAAACCGTTTTCGGCCCGCCCGTCCGCTCGCCGCAGCGCATCCCAATGGAAGCTGTCGCCGAACTCCCCCTGGCTCGGGCGGGCACCGACGATACGGCCCTCGCCATCGACGATGGCAGAGTTCCACAAAGCCGGCCGATCGGGTGCGTTCAGGATATCGGCGACGACATGCTGCGGGGGCGCGAACAGCAGCACATAGGCGACCTTTCCGCCGATCATGACCGGCACCCACGCAGCAAAGAGCAGCTGCTCTGCGACAGCGCCGAATTCCAGATCGCCAACGAATGCCCGGCCGGTATCCACGACGCGGCGCAGGGCCACCGGATTGGCGGTCACCGGCAAAGGCTTCCCTATGGCCGCCCAGGTATTCACCAGCTGCTGCCCCGTCCGATCCAGCAGGACGAAGTTCCCGGCATCCGGATCCTCATCCTTCGCCGCCGCATCGCGCACCAACTCCTCGAACGCGGCGATGTTGCCGGCCTCCAGCGCCCGCGATTTTGCGAGCACCTCGGCAATATCGATGTAGCCTCGGAGCTCGCGGTCGACGGATTGGGCGAGGCTTTCGGCATGGCCCGACAGCAAGGCGAGATTCTCGACATATTGCTGTGCGAAATAGCGTTGCAGTCCGTAGGCCCCGAGCAGCACGAGGGGAAGGAGCGAGGCGAGCGCGAAGAGGCCTAGAAGACTTGCCAGCGAAAGCTCTCTTCCGGTGTAGAGGCGCAACTCTGTAGCTCCGAAGCTGTCTTATTGGAGAAATAACTTATCTCGGCGGCAAAAGATGCTTACGCGCGGTGGCAACTGAGAATCGGGACGCGACGTATCGAAAACTTCGCTGTTTCTCAGCAACGGACGATCCGACGTGCGAACCGCTCACTGCTGACCCTAGTCCGCATCTGGCCGCACGCAATGCATGCCGCCGCTCATTGCGCAGCCATGCACTGTTATTCGCTATTTGCGGCAAGGCGCGCCGGCCTTGATCTTTATCAAGATCATTCGGCGGCTGAATTTATGCGCAGGCGTCCCGGTAGAAGATGTCCAATCGGAACTGCCGATAGCTGACGCAGAACCGCCAGCCGATCGGTCGCCCCCTCATCCGCTCTCCGGCGGCTGCACCTCGGCTGGTCGCTGATCGCGCTCGGGCGACGCGTCGGCTGCCTCCGTGGCAGCCCCATCGAGATACCGCGCCCGCAGGTCGACCGTCGCCTGATGGCCGATACTGGCGCGATGCCGATCGAGCCATCGCTGCGCCTCGGCGCGGCCCGCCTCGTAGAGGTAGGCGAGCAGCTTTTTGTCCGGCCGAAGCTTGCTGTCGGCGCTGAGCCCTGCCGTATAGGGCCCCGCCTCGATGACATGAAACCGATGCCGCTTGATGCTGGCGGTCCGGCTGCGCCGTCCGGCTAGCCAGCCAAGCTGCGTTTCCTTGGCGGCGACGATGGCCTCGATGTCACGCAGGAACGGCTGGTTGAAGGTCAGCGCGTTGACCCTGCCGGCGATCTCGCGCGCCGTGCGCGGGGCCTGCGCGTGGTGCAGCGGATTGAGCTGGACGATCAGCGTGTCCTCGACCGGACTTTCCGTGGCGAGCGTCACGAGATCCGGATTGGCCGAGAAGCCGCCGTCCCAGTACGCCCGGCCATCAATGACGACGGCGTGATGCACGGTCGGCAGGCAGGCCGATGCGAGCACCGCCTCCACCGTCAGCTCCGGCCGGCGAAAGAGACGCGCGCGCCCCGTCATCACGTCCGTCGCGGCGATCAGCAGCTCGACCGGCGCCGACGTGCGGACACGCTCGAAATCGACGTGCGTCGTGAGCAGACGCCGGAGCGGGTCGAATCCGAGCGGATTGAAATCATAAGGCGAGATGAGGCCCGGCACGGGGGCCGGAAGTCCGTTGAGGAAGGGGTTGAACCGCAGCAGGTCGGGCACGCCTGCCGCCTCGACGGCATCCCACACGCGCCGCAGCGTGCTTTGCGCCTCCGAGGCGCCACCCGCAGCGAGGCCGGACGCCAGCGCGACGGCATTGACGGCCCCGGCACTGGTGCCACTGACCCAGGAAAAACCGATGCTTTCGTCGCCGAGCAGCGCGTCCAGCACGCCCCAGGTGAATGCCCCGTGCGCGCCGCCCCCCTGGAGCGCGAGATTGATCCGCCGCGAGCCTGCCTTGCGCAATTCAGATCGCTCCGCCTGCCGCCCTGGACCGTTGCGCCAGCGAGGATGGCAGCTCGGATGCCGTCACGACAAGTGGCAATCCGTCGATGCGGACGAGGCGCGCCTCGATGCCATAGACGGCAGCGAGCCATTCGGCGGTCAGCACCGCTTCGGGAGTGCCGTCGGCCACGGACCGGCCGTCCTTGAGGAGCACGACGCGATCGCAGAACCGCGCCGCGAGCGTGAGATCATGCAGCGCAACGATGACCGTCCGTCCCTCCGCCGCGATGCTCCGCAGCTTCCCGAACAACGCCAGTTGATGCGCTGGATCGAGCCCGGATGTCGGCTCGTCGGCGAGCAGCACCTGCGCTTCCTGCGCCAGCGCCCGCGCGACCAGCACGCGCGCCAGCTCGCCGCCCGACAGCTCCGTCGCCGGACGTGACCGCAGCCGGCTCAGGTCCATCGCGTCCATGGCGGACTGGATCGCGGCGCGATCGTCCGCCTTGAGACGGCGGGGACCACCCCCATGCGGCAACCGGCCGAGGGCGACGACGTTCTCGACCGCTAGTGGCCAATGCACCGCGCGCGCCTGCGGCAGATAAGCGACCGCCCGGGCGAGCGCGCCGCGGTTCCAGCTGGCGAGGGAGCGGCCATCGAGACTGATGGCGCCGGCGGCGGGCTTCAGGATCCCGGCCATGGACCGCAGCAGCGTTGATTTGCCAGCGCCGTTCGGGCCGGCGATCGCGATCATCTCGCCTGGGCCCGCCTCGAGGCTCGCCATCTCGATGACGCGCCTGCGACCCAGCGC
>JAEZHL010000450.1 GCA_023416575.1 Pseudomonadota bacterium | reverse complement strand
GCCGTGCATCTCGTGCTCGACAACTACGCAGCCCACAAGACGCCCGAGGTGAAGGCGTGGCTCGCCAAGCACCCGCGCTTCCATTGCCACTTCACGCCGACATCCGCGTCCTGGCTGAACCTTGTCGAGCGGTTCTTCGCCGAGATCACGACGAAGCGCATCCGCAGGGGTACATTCACGAGCGTGGCCGAGCTGGAGGATGCGATCTACGACTACCTGATGCGCCACAACGCCGATCCGAAGCCCTTCGTGTGGACGAAGACCGCCGAAGACATCCTGGCGCGCGAACGCCGCGCCCTCGATCTTCTCGATCTCATTCGAGACGGGAACCAACCGTCAGAGTCGGAACACTAGGTGGTGGGACATACGCCATAGACCTCAATACTAATCGGGTTCTGGGGTCTATCTGGTATTGGAACTACGGAGATTATAATCCCATTTCTCATCACCTCTGCGCGTTTCCAGCCCTGAGCCAAACCGCTCGTTCGAATTCATCAACAGCTGCCAGGGTAGTGCGAACGTTCTAATCTACGGAATTCCGACGCGCAAGAAGGAGCCGGAAACCTGGCTTCAATATTCATCGTGTGGCCTACGATGGTGCGCAAATGCAGCTTCTGGAGAACGTTTCGGAGACTACCGGTCTTGGGCTCGGGGTTCACGTCACGAGAAATCGTAAGAACGCCCAGTGTTATTTTGTGACGGATGGGCTGAAGGATATAGCGGCCTGTTTTGATCGCACCACCTCGAAAGTCATTACCGATCTCAAATGGGATTGGGCTGGCAACTCCACGGAGCTGCGAGAGTGCTGGCGCAACGGTGGTGTTCTTAGAATTTCCCGGATATACCCGGATCACAGGATCGAAGGCGACGAGGTCCACCGTCTCATACGATCCCCCGTAGCCGGACGCGTCTGTCCGGAACACGAGTTGTGGCGCAACCTGCTTGACGCCTCTCAGGCTCTCCAGCTTTCCGGCCATCTCGGCGTCCATCGTCAGCTCAGTTGGCTCCGCAGTCAGCAGCGCCGCCGTGATGTTGGTTAATGTACCCTCTGGAACAATGAGCAAATCAGCGCCCAGCCTGCAAAATCAGACCTCCATGCCGTTGTCGATACTGCGCATCAGCAAACTCGTACTAGCTAGGGCGGCAGAGCTTCATCACAGGGCGCGCGGTCTCTCGACCGCGCTTGTTTTGCGATGTTGGGGATGACGCTGTGCGGATGAGAGGATTGTGATCTGATCCAAGACCGCCGCGTAGAAGCATGGGAAGCGGGGGCCAGGAGACGGCTCGGTCTTAGGTGCGACCGTTCAGCACCAACGGAGCTACAAAAACCCGCCGGAACGGTCGGTGACACGGTCCGCAGTGACGGTCCTTGGAAAATTCATCAATCTAAGTCATTGAAATCGATGGTGGGCGGTACTGGGATTGAACCAGTGACCCCACGCGTGTGAAGCGTGTGCTCTCCCGCTGAGCTAACCGCCCGTAACCATCGGTAAGGACGCCCTTATGAGAGGGGTCGGCATGGCTGTCAAGCCCGTGGTGCGGGCTTGGTGCTCGAGAGTGCCGCCGACCCGTCTCCAACCCTGTGGAAAGGTGATGCCGGCCGGCCTATTTGACCACCGGAAAGCGCCCTTCGATGGGATAGGCGGGGTCGGTGTAGCCCGGCGTCGAGGGGTGGCCGGTGACGACATGGCGGTCGACTGCCGCCTCGTCCTCGGGTGTCCAGGCAACGTCCAGCGCGCCGAGATAGGGCGTCCATTGGTCGAGCGTGCGCGGGCCCGCAATCACGGACGAAATGGCGCGGTTGTTGAGCACCCAGGCGACAGCGAACGCGATCAGTGTCATCCCGCGCGCGTCCGCATGGGCCTTCAGCTCCTCGGCGATCCGGAGTGACTCGGGACGCCATTCCGTCTCCAGCATGCGCTTGTCCTGGCGCGCGGCGCGGCTGTCGGCGGCAGGCGCGGCGTTGAGCCGGTACTTGCCGGTGAGCACACCGCGGGCGATCGGGCTGTAGGGCACGACGCCAAGGCTGAATGCCGACGCCGCCGGCAGCACCTCGACCTCGGGCTGCCGGTTCATGAGGTTGTAGTAGGGCTGCAGGGCAACGGGCTCGGGCACGCCGAGGCTCCGGCAGATGTGGCAGACGTGGGCGATCTGCCAGCTGCGGACGTTGGACAGCGCCCAGTGGCGGATCTTGCCCTGGCTGATGAGGTCGCCAAACGTCCTCGCCACGTCCTCCCAGGGCGTCTTCGGGTCGACGCGATGGGTGTAGTAGACGTCGATGTAGTCGGTCTGCAGCCGCCTGAGGCTCGCCTCCACGGCGTGCATGACGTGCACGCGCGACAGGCCGCGGTCATTGACGCCCTTCTCGCCCACCGGCTGTGCCACCTTCGTGGCCAGGATCAGCCGATCGCGACGGCCCTTGAGCGCCCGCCCGACGATCTCCTCGGACCGGCCTTCGGTATAGACGTTGGCCGTATCGATGAAGTTGACGCCGTTGTCGAGCGCGTGGCCGATGATCCGCTGAGCTTCCGCCTCATCGGTCGGGCCGCCGAAATTCATTGTGCCGAGGCAAAGCTCGCTCACGCTGATGCCTGATCGGCCCAGCACCCGGTAGCGCATCCCAGCCATGTCATCCTCCCGTTCTTGCAGCTTGATCGTGCCGTCGTATCAGCGCTCAGGCGCCGTGCCTGATCAGAAATCGATAGACGCCAGCCTCTTCCGACTGCTCGACCATGGCGTTTCCGGTGGCTTTGCAGAAGGCCTGGAAATCGGCGACCGAGCCGGGATCAGTGGCGAGAACCTCGAGGGTGCCGCCCTTCGGAACCTCCGAGATGGCTTTCTTGGCCTTGAGAATCGGCAGTGGGCAGTTCAGTCCCTTGGTGTCGAGTGTCTTGTCGGCCATCGCGGTCTCCAGAAATCGAAGCGTGCAGTACATGCACCTATTGCTGCGGGTTCGTATACGCGAGCGCCGCTGATGCGTCGAGATGCGCGGGACCGCGGGCCCGGGAGCAGAGAACAGCCGCCATTCCTCGATCACGTCACAGTGCGGCGGCAGAGAGAGGGCGTCGTCGGATGCTCTATGTCTCCGACAGCGTGTGACCCGTTGGCGTCGGCCAAGCGCCGTGCGCGAGATTGAGGTGAGGCTGCTGCTTGCACTTGTGGGGAACGGGTGCAAGCATCCCGGCGGGTCATATCGAGTCGGGCTTCGCTCCAGCAGCTTATGATAGACCAGAGATCGCAGCCGCAACCCGAGGGAGGGGTTGGAAATCGCATGCCCGACAACGGCACGCCCCATCGCTCGTTTGCCTTGAGCTTCGGACTGGATCGACTGGGGCTGATCGCGCTGAAAGCGCCGCTCCTATCGGCGCTGCTCATCCTGCTGCTCAGTGCGCTGGCCGTCATGGGGGTGATGCGGCTCAAGGTGGATGATTCCCTCTCGGAGCTGTTCCGCACGGATACGGCCGAGTTCCACCTCTACGAGGAGATCGACCGGCGCTTTCCATCCAGCGAGTACGACGTGCTGGCGGTTATCGAGGGTCCCGACCTTCTGAAGAAGCCGCAGCTCGAGGCCTTCGCCAATGCCGTGCTGGAGCTGCAACTCGCAGACGGGGTCGACGGCCTCGTCTCGATGCTGTCCGCGCGCCGCAAGCCGGACGCCAATGGCTATGCTGCCCCGATCGTGCCCGATCCGCTTCCGGACGATGCTGCCCAATACGAGGCCATGGTCGAGGCGCTGAGATCGAATGACATCGTGGCCGGCAAGTTTCTGTCCGACGACGGCCAGCTGGCGCTCATCGTGATGTCGCTCGACCGGGCGGCCGTCGCGGAGCATGGCGCCAAGGCGGTGATCGGCGATCTCCTGCGCACGGTGGAAGGGGCGCTGCAAGGCTCCGGCCTGTCGGTGAAGCTCACCGGTGCGCCGGTGATGCAACTCGAGATCCGCAATGCGGTTGAACGGGACAGCCTCGTTTACAACGGGCTCGGCTTCCTGGTCGGCGCCGGCATCGCCTTCCTGTTCTTCCGCCGCCTGTCGCTGACGCTGATCGCGGTGCTCGGACCGTCGATCGCCATTCTGTGGACGCTCGGTGTCGTCGGCGGGCTCGATTTCCGGCTGAACCTGTTCATCAATGTGCTGACGCCGCTCATCCTGGTGGCCGGCTTCTCCGATTCCATGCACCTGGTGTTCTCGATCCGCCGGGATATCCTCGC
>JAEZHL010000361.1 GCA_023416575.1 Pseudomonadota bacterium | reverse complement strand
ATCGACGAGTAGCGCTCGAATCCGGCGCGCCCGAAGCTGGTACCTTCCAGCACGATCTTCTTGTCAGAGAGGCGGATCAGCTGAAACTTGGCTTCGAGCTGATAAACCTGACTTTGCGATTCACCGTCCTTGCGGACGAGAGTCGAGACGACCTGCTGGCGAATGGTGACGTCGAAGTGGAACTGAGGCGGCGCGGCATGCCCACCACCTGAGCCGTGGAAGATCAGCTCGTTCCTGAGCCGCTGTCCAACCCTGCCCGGGATGGTGCCGAATGACACCGCGGCCAGCTTCTCATTGACGGAGACGCCGCCGGCAGGCTCCGCATACAGGGGCCGGAAGCCCGAGCTGCCCTCGCAAGCCGCCAGTGCCGGCGCAAGAATAGCAACGCATGCGACGGCCCGCAGCGCGGAGCTGCTCATCCAACGGCGTGCGGTCAAGAACTCCTGCCCCCTAGGCGACCACATTCACGATCCTTTGCGGAACAACGATCACTTTCTTCACAGGCCGCCCTTCCAGAGCCCGGATGACCGGCTCCAGCTGCAAGGCCGCCGCTTCGATCTCGGCTTTCCCCGCGGTTCTGGCGATCGTCAGCTCGTCCCTACGCTTACCATTCACCTGTACGGCAATGGTAATCGTATCGTCAACGAGAAGGGCCGCTTCGACCGTCGGCCAGGGCTGATCCGCGAGCAAGGTGTTGTATCCCAGCCGCTCCCAGCACTCTTCAGACAAATGAGGCATCATCGGGCCGAACATCTGGACGAGGAATTCCGTGCTCTCACGGATCGCCCACGGCATCCCCGGTCCGTTGCCAGTCAACGCCGCATGCAGCACGCTGGCGAACTCATAGATCTGCGCCACGGCCACGTTGAAGCGCAGGCCCTCGATGTTGTGCGCGACCCTGTCGACCGTCTTGTGGGCGGCGCGGCGGAGAGCTTCGGCATCGGGACCGAACTCCGTCGGCTTTGCACTGCCGAGCGGGGCCATCTTAGGAATTGCATCGTTGATCAGCCGCCAGACGCGCTGGATGAAGCGGCTTGCGCCGGAGACGCCTGCCTCCGTCCAGATGACATCGCGCTCGGGCGGGCTGTCGGACAGCATGAACCAGCGGGCGCAATCCGCGCCATAGCTCGAGATGATGTCGTCCGGGTCGACCAAGTTCTTCTTCGACTTCGACATCTTCTCGATCGAGCCGATCTGAACCGGGGCGCCGGTGGCGATGTCGTAGGCGCGGCGCTGGTCGCCCTCGCCTTCGAACCGTACCTCGGTCGGCAACAGCCACTGTCCATTGCGGCTGTAGGTTTCGTGCGTGACCATGCCCTGGGTGAAGAGACCGGCGAACGGCTCCTTCACGTTGAGATGCCCGGTGGCGACCATGGCGCGGGCGAAGAAGCGCGATTAGAGCAGGTGCAGGATCGCGTGCTCGATGCCGCCGATGTACTGATCGACCGGCAGCCAGTACTTGGCCGCTTCGGGCTCGACCGGGACGGCTGCGTGGGGCGAGCAGAAGCGGGCGTAGTACCAGGAGCTGTCCACGAATGTGTCCATGGTGTCGGTTTCCCGCGTCGCGGGTCCGTTGCACTTGGGGCAGCTGACGTGCTTCCAGGTCGGGTGGCGGACCAGCGGGTTGCCGGGAACATCGAAGGTCACATCATCCGGCAGGCGCACGGGAAGCTGGTCTTCCGGCACCGGCACGACACCGCAGGACTGGCAGTGGATGATGGGGATCGGACAGCCCCAATAACGCTGGCGCGAGATGCCCCAGTCGCGGAGACGATACATCGTCTTCCGGGTGCCCTGGCCGATCTCCTCCATCCGCCGGCCAACCTCGGCCTTGGCTTCGTCGATGGACAGGCCATTCAGGAAATCGGAGTTCGCGATGCGGCCGGGACCGTCGTAGGCCTCGCCGCCGAGGTCGAAGGTGGCCGGATCGGCATCCGCGGGGATTACAACGGGTACGATCGGCAACTTGTACTTGGTCGCGAACTCGAAGTCGCGCTGGTCATGAGCCGGACAGCCGAAGATGGCGCCGGTGCCGTAGCCCATCAGCACGAAGTTGGCGACGAAGACGGGCAGCTTGCGCCCTGGAATGAGAGGGTGCGTTGCCGTCAGGCCGGTGTCGAAGCCCTTCTTCTCGGCCCGGTTGAGCTCCTCCTCGGAGGTGCCGATATGGCTGCATTCCTCGATGAACGCGGCGAGCGCCGGGTTGTTCTTCGCCAGCTCCAGGGTCAACGGGTGACCGGGTGAGAGCGCGCAGAAGCTGCCGCCGAAAATGGTGTCGGCGCGGGTGGTGAAGACCTCCAGCTCCTTGAATTCCTCGGCCCCTGGCAACGCCGCGCCCTCGAGCGCATAGCGCATCATCAGGCCTTCAGAACGACCGATCCAGTTCGCCTGCATCGTGCGAACCTTCTCCGGCCAGCGCGTCAGGTCCGTCAGGGCATCCAGCAGCTCATCGGCGTATTGGGTGATCCTGAAGTACCAGACGGGCATCTCGCGGGTTTCCACGATCGCGCCCGAGCGCCAGCCGCGGCCGTCGATGACCTGCTCGTTGGCCAGCACCGTCTGATCGACGGGATCCCAGTTGACCTTGCCCACGCCGCGGTAGGCGAGCCCCTGCTGGTAGAAATCCAGGAACAGCTTCTGCTGCTGGTGATAATAATCGACGTCGCAGGTCGCGAACTCGCGCGACCAGTCGAGCGACAGGCCCATCGATTTGAGCTGCGCGCGCATCGCGGCGATGTTGTCGTAGGTCCACTTCGCCGGATGGACCTTACGCTCCATGGCCGCGTTCTCGGCCGGCATTCCGAACGCGTCCCAGCCCATGGGATGCAGCACGTTGAAGCCGGTCGCGCGCTTGTAGCGGGCGAAGACGTCGCCCATGGTGTAGTTGCGCACGTGGCCCATGTGGATGCGGCCAGAGGGATAAGGGAACATCTCGAGCACATAGCTCTTCGGCCGCTTGTCGGCGTTCGACGCCTTGAAGACGTTGCGGCTTTCCCAGACGTGCTGCCAGTGCTTCTCTCTAGCAGGCGCGTTGTAGCGTTCCGTGGCCATGGGGCTTCTACTACTCTTGGGTGTCGGATTGGCGGGCGATATCAGCCCGAAAGGGAAGGGCGGTCAAGCTCCGGGAGTCGCCACCGGCCGTCCCGGGCTACTAATCTGCATCGAGAGGCCAAATCTCAATGGTCCACGGGTGGTGCCTGAGGTCACACCTCGCGGCGTCTAAGTCCCTGCCCGCACTGTCTGTCGGCGCAAGCGACGAAGCCGCCCTGCTCATTTTCGTCCAGCCCTATTGCCGGATCGCCGATCTCGTGCAATCCGGCATTGGGGAAGCGCCAACGCTGATCGCCCTGGGAACCGTCGAGCTGGTGATGCCATGACTGCCGCTGCCGAACGCCTGGAAGAGATCAGGTCACGTATCCGGACTGCAGCCCGCGAGGCTGACCGCGATCCATCGGCCATTCGCCTCGTTGCCGTCTCCAAAACCTTCGATGCCCCGGACATCCTGCCCGTCGTCGAGGCCGGGCAGCGGATCTTCGGCGAGAACAGGGTCCAGGAGGCGAAGGGCAAGTGGCCGGCGCTCAAGGAGCGCTTCTCCGATCTCGAGCTGCACCTCATCGGGCCCCTGCAATCGAACAAGGCTCGGGAGGCCGTGCAGCTCTTCGATGCCATTCACTCGATCGACCGACCGAAGATTGCCAAGGCGATCGCCGAGGAGATGGCAAAGCAGGGTCGCCAGCTCAAGCTGTTCATACAAGTGAACACGGGCGAGGAGCCGCAGAAGGCCGGTGTCATGCCACGTGAGGCCTCCGCGCTCGTGCGCTACTGCCAGGACGATCTGGGCCTCACCATCGCAGGTCTGATGTGCATTCCGCCGGCCGAGGAAGAGCCGGCCGTGCACTTCGCATTCCTGGCGAAGCTCGCGGCGGATCTCGATCTGCCAGAGCTCAGTATGGGAATGAGCGGCGACTTCGAGACGGCGATCGCCTTCGGGGCCACCTATGTGCGGGTCGGCAGCGCGATTTTCGGAGCACGCTAAATCGCGCCGCCGCTGCCGTCAGCGCCAGTGCTCACCGACCCATGGTGTCGGTCTGGTATGCTTGTAGAGCTTCTCGTGCCATTTGCGCACGGGCCATTTGCCTGCGATCGCTTGGTGCGGTTTCGGCTGTCCGGTGAAGGCGACGACCTTGGTGTCTCGGGGGAGCCGCGCGGGCATGACGAAGTTCAGCGGCCACATCGGCAGCAGTGAGTGCTTGAAGCTGACGCACCACTGCCTCGGCCAGAACGCCATGTCTCCGATCGTATCGGAGATGTAGTGCTGCTCGATCCGCCAGCGGCGGAGCACTGCCATGGGATCGCGCTCGAACACGTCATAGATGTGTGTGTGGCGACCAGCCGCGAACCGGAAAACGGAAGTGTTGCCGATATTCTGGCCCCGCTGCGTCCAGTTCTCGATCGCAACGTAGCGCCCAGGCTTGAAATCGAAGAACGGATCGAGCGGTCCGACGATGACGAGGTCGAGGTCGAGAAACAGGACGTCGCCCTCGAGATCCGCCAGCGGATGCTGCCAGACGGACACCTTCCGCCACGTGTGCCAGCGGATGCGCTCAGGAAGCGAGATATTCGGCAATGGCGCGGTTTCGATCTCGGGCGCGATGCCGCTTTTATCGTCAGTGAAACACAGGAACCGCGTCGGCCGGCTGACGTTGCGCGTCACCATCGACGCGAGGCGATTGACGTATTCCGGGCCGTAGCGTGTGCCCCACTTCATGCAGATGATGGTCTGGCGCGCACAAGTCACTGCGTTCCTCCGCGGCTCCGCGACGACCGGCTTCAGGTGCAATCGTGCTTCAGAGCACGTCCAGTTGAAATGGCTCGCGCAATACGCGACAGCGCCCTGGTCACGCTACTCCGCCGCGCCGCGCCAAAGATGCGATGTCATGAGTTTTCCAGTGCCAAATTTCTCGGAAGATCCACCCCCTCGCAAGCCGATGGTAGGGTCCCGAAGTCTGATTCGCTCGCATCCGAAGGGGGCAGAGGCATGGCACAGGGCACGACGGATGACGTCCTGGAACGGGTCGATGCGGGTGCGACAACGCAGGTGCCCGAGGTGGCGCCGGAGCCAGCACCGTCCGCGCTGGCTGATAACCAGCCGGACGAGCCCGTGGGCAGTGCGACGGATCCCTGGCGCCGCTTCACCGTCGACGTTTGGCTCACGGACTTCAACGCGGTCGAGTTCGGCATTTATCGCCGCTCGCGCAACCGCGCGAAGTCGCGTCAGTTCTCGACTGACATGGACATCTTCGCCGAGGTTACGGAGGAGGGTCAGACCAAGGAGCTCATCGGCTTCCGTCAGGAACTCTGGAAACAGAAGTCCGGTATGGACCGGCGCCTCGTGGTCCGGCTCTTTTCGGAAACCCTGAACTGGCGCGCGACGATGGATATGATGGTCGGCCGCAGCTTGCAGCTCACCTTGGGCGCGCGGGGCATTCCGGTGATGGCCTACGCCATCAACACGCACGAGGATGCTTCGATCGTCTATCTCGAGCGGTCTGCCAACAAGTGGCCGGTGCTGCCCGAGAACTTCTCCTTCCTCATCATGCGCAATCGCAAACCAGCCTTCTATCGGCTGCGGCGCGACTTCTTCAGTGTCGGTGGTGACTACTCCCTGTACGACGAGCGCAACCAGAAGGTCGGGCATCTCGATGGCCGGCTGTTCACGCTCGGCGGCTATTGGACAGGACGGGTGCGCGCGGACCACGCCGACAAGAAGCTGATGACGGTGATGAAGCTCTTCGTCGGATCGATCGGTTTCAATAGGGCCTGTCGCCGGCACATCGCGCGGCTCGCCGCCGATGTTCGCCGGGGCAAGGTGGAGCCCAAGATCGAGCGCTACGAGGCGGAATATTACCTCAACCCGCGCCGGGTGCGGTGATCGCCTATTCAGGAAGTGTTCTAGCGTCCGCCGCAATACTCGATTAGACCTCGCTCCCGCTGGTCTAACGAGGGACGAAGTCATTATGAGTGCGAATCCCGGTCTCGAAGGCTTGGCGCAAGGCGCCATCCTGTCTCCGTTCACGCGCGTCGCCCGGTTGCTGGAGGGTATCGCGCCCGGCAGCGACCGCGTCATCGAGATGACGACCGGCGATCCGAACGAGGCCATGCCCGGGTTCGTGATCGACAAGATGGCAGAGGCCGAGCAATTGCTGGCGAGCTACCCGAAAATCCGGGGCTCCGATGAGTTGCGCGGCACCATCGCGGCATGGATCGGTCGCAGGTATGGGCTCGCCGACAAGATCGATCCGGCCGGGGAGGTTCTGCCGGTCAACGGCTCGCGCGAGGGCTTGTTCTACGCGGCACTGCCGGCGGTCGGCCGCAAGCGGGTCGAAGGTCGGCCGGTGATGCTCCTGCCGAACCCGTTCTATCACTCCTACCTCGGCGCGGCCTACGCCACCAACAGCGAGCCGTATTTCCTGAACGCGACCGAAGCCACGGGGCATCTGCCCGATCTCGACGCCCTGGAGCGCGAGACGGCGATCCTGGAGCGTACGGTTGCCTTCTATCTCTGCTCGCCGGCCAATCCACAGGGGGCCGTGGCGGACCCGGCATACATCCGGCGCGCGCTGGAGCTGGCACGACGCTACGACTTCATGTTGTTTTTTGACGAGTGCTATTCGGAAATCTACGCGGGCGAGCCGCCGACGGGTGGTCTCGAAATCGCGGCGACGACACCAGAGCGTTTTCGTAACATCGTCGTCTTCAACTCGCTGTCGAAGCGCTCAAATCTGCCCGGCCTTCGCTCGGGCTTCGCGGCCGGAGATGGCGACTTCCTCGAAACCTTGGCTGAGGTCCGCAATCTCACCGCGCCGCAAATGCCCGGTGTCATCCAGCATGCGTCGGCTGCCGTGTGGGGGGAGGAGCAGCACGTCGCCGTCATCCGGCAGGCGTACCGTGCCAAGTTCGATCTTTGCGACCAGGTGCTGGCCGGCCGCTTTGGCTACCGCCGCCCGGCAGGCGGATTTTTCCTGTGGCTCGATATGAGCCAATTCGGGGGCGGCGTTGAGGCTGCGGTAACCCTTTGGAAATGCTGCGGTGTCAGGGTAGTTCCTGGTGCCTATCTGGCTCAGCCGGGTCCGGACGGAGTAAACCCGGGCGAAGCGTACGTGCGCGTTGCGCTCGTGCATGAACCGGCCAAGATCAGGGAGGCGCTCGAGCGTATCGTATCCGCTTTCTCGTAGGTTCGTGCAGCGTCCATGTTGCAGCAGAGTTTTGGAGTAGAGCAGCAGCGTCTGCTGCCGCTGACGGTCGAGGACCGCCTTGCGATCTGGGTCGCCCGGTGCGCAGGTACGGCGTTGTTTCTCACGGGTGTCGCGGGCTGGCTCAGCCTCGTGACATGGTCAGTGAGCGACCCGAGCCTGACGCACACGGCTTTCGGCCCAACGCGCAACCTGCTGGGTCCGGGCGGCGCCATCGTTTCCGACATGATGCTTCAGCTCCTCGGGCTGGCCTCCGCATTTCTCGTGCTGGCGCCAGCGATCTGGGGATTCGAGCTGTTCGCGGCTGGTCGTCTGACGACCATCCGGATGCGGCTTCTTCTGCTGGCGGTGGCCGTGCTCGCGCTCGCTGGCGGCTGCTCCGCGCTGCCGATCTCGGCGACGTGGCCGTTGCACAACGGTTTCGGCGGCGTCATCGGAGATCTGATCTACACCCTTCTTGCGGGCCTGATTGCTACGGTCGTTCCGGTTCGTTCGGGCGCGTTTGCCGGGCTGGTGCTCTTTTCCGGCAGTCTGGCCGCGTTCATCTGCTGCCTGGGATTAGGTGGACGGTGGGCCTCCGATTTCTGGTTACCTGATGGGGCACCCCGGCGGCTCCCTGCCCTCGAGCCGCTGCCTGCCGCGACCCGGGAGCCCTGGACGTTGCGGATGCCGGCAATCTTCCGCAGGCGCTCGGCGGCAATTGCGCACACACCTGTTGAACCCGTGTTGCCGATCGGCGCGCAGGAGACCGGGGCCGATTGGCCGGAGCCCAGCCTCGATCGCCCACCTGTGAAGCGGTCCCGTGCTGCGAAGGCCGCAAAGGAGCCCGCCGCGTCGGTCGATGAGGATAGTGCGCCGAGCGCTGTCGCGCCCGACGGCGACGACGAGGACATCGAGCGCGCGCCAGAGTTCGACGCATCGACCGAGCGGGAAAGCCGCCGGATCGCGGAGCGTTTCGCGCCTGCGAACGCGCAGCCGCAGGCGACGCCTGAGCTCGCGCCGCGTCCCAGCCTGCTGGGCGGCCTGACGCCGCGTAAGAATGAAGCGCCGGGCTTCCGCCGGCCGGGTGTCAATCTGTTGAAGCGGCCGGCAGGCGGCAAACCAGGTCCGGAATTCACTCAGACCGTGCAGCGCGGAACAGCGCGGCTTCTCGAGGACGTGCTGACCGACTTCGGCGTGAAGGGCGAAATCAAGGATATTAAGCCGGGTCCGGTGGTGACTTTGTTCGAGCTGGAGCCCGCGCGCGGCACCAAGTCGGCGCGCGTGATTGGACTGGCGGAGGACATCGCCCGCTCGATGAGCGCAACGGCGGTCCGTGTCGCCGTGGTGCCAGGACGCAATGTCATCGGCATCGAGCTGCCGAACACGCGGCGCGAGACCGTGCTGCTGCGCGAGATGTTCGAGTCGGAGGAGTTCCGTGTTTCCGATGCCAAGTTGCCGCTGGCGCTCGGCAAGGCCATTAACGGCGACCCGGTCATCGTCGATCTCGCGCGCATGCCGCATCTGCTCGTCGCCGGCACGACCGGCTCCGGTAAGTCTGTCGGTGTCAACGCAATGGTGCTGTCACTGCTCTACAAGGTGGCGCCGGAAGATTGCCGCTTGCTGATGATCGATCCGAAGATGCTGGAGCTGTCCATCTACAACGGCATCCCGCACCTGCTGACGCCCGTCGTCACCGATCCGCACAAAGCTGTCGCGGCGCTCAACTGGGTCGTGCGCGAGATGGAGGAGCGCTACAAGCGCATGTCCCAGCTCGGCGTGCGCAACATCGATGTGTTCAACAATCGCGTGCGCCATGCCAAATCCCGCGGCGATGCCCTGCGGCGGACGGTGCAGACGGGCTTCGATCGCCGGACTGGACAGGCCGTGTTCGAGACCGAGGAGCTGGCGCTCGAGCCGATGCCGTACATCGTCGTGGTCGTCGACGAATTCGCGGATCTGATGATCGTCGCGGGTAAGGAGATAGAGGGTGCCGTGCAGCGGCTGGCGCAGATGGCGCGGGCGGCTGGCATTCACCTCATCATGGCCACGCAGCGTCCGTCGGTGGACATCATCACCGGCACGATCAAGGCAAACTTCCCGACGCGGATCAGCTTCAAGGTGACGTCGAAGATCGACAGCCGCACCATCCTGAACGAGCAGGGTGCCGAGCAGCTTCTTGGCCAAGGCGACATGCTGTTCTCGGTCGGCTCGGGCCAGGTGCAACGGGTCCATGGCCCGTTCGTGTCCGACGAGGAGGTCGAGAGCATCGCTCAGTTCCTGCGCGAGCAGGGCGAGCCCGAGTACGTGGAGGGGATCACCGACGGCGCGCCCGAGGAGGACGAGCAGCAGTCGGGCGGTGCGGGCAAGCTCGACGAAGGCGACCTCTACGACAAGGCTGTCGCCATCGTGCTGCGCGATCGCAAGGCCTCGACCAGCTATCTGCAGCGCAGGCTGTCGATCGGTTACAACCGTGCCGCAGATCTGATCGAGCGTATGGAACGGGACGGCATCATCTCGCAGGCGAGTGCGACTGGAAAGCGCGAAATTTTGCTGACTGGCGGGTCCGCGGTCTCATCGGCCGCATGAGCTTCGGTAGATTTCTCCACAGGCACATGATTCGGGCAGATGGGCGCTTGCGGTCAACTGCCCACATCTCGTCTCAATATTGCGACAATCGATCCGCAGGGATGTCAGAGCTAGGCGACCAGACAGGGGGCAGAATGAGCCGGAATCTCGCGGTAGCTGCGGCACGGACCGCGTGCTTGCTCGCACTGCTCGTTACTGGAGCTGGTACCCCGACGTTCGCGCAGGAGAAGCCCGCAGCGCCGCCTCAGACCGGCGGTGCGGCTCCGGATCAAAGCTGGGCCGGCACCGTTACGCAGCAGGCCGATCCCAATTCCGCCGCGTTGAGCCCCGAGCAGGCTGCCGCGGTGGAGACAGTCAGCGGCTACTTCAAAGAGCTGGCAAATCTGAAAGGCGTGTTCCTGCAAACCGATCCTGATCGGAAACAGGTGCGCGGCCGCTTCTACGTCAAGCGACCAGGCCGCTTCCGGTTCGATTACGGCGCGCCGAGCAAGAAGGTCATCATCTCCGACGGCAGGTGGCTGGCCATTCAGGACCAGGACATCAACTCCGAGGACGTCTACGAGCTGGACAACACGCCATTCCGGCTGCTGCTGCGCAGCGACGTCGATCTCAATCGGGATGCGCGCATTCTCGACGTTCAGGAAGCCGAGGATCTGATCATGCTGACGCTTCAGGACAAGAGTCCTGACGCCCCCGGCCGGATCACGCTGTTCATGACCAAGCAGCCGACCCTGGACCTCAAGGAATGGGTCACGATCGATGCGCAGGGTCTGGAGACGCGCGTCGAGGTCTCGAACCTGGATAAGAGCCAGGATCTCGATGTTGGTCTGTTCAAACGGGAAAACTTGTCGCTGAAGAAGTTCCAGCAGTAGTTCTGGACTGCCTGTGGATTGTTTGCTGCAGGCAACTGCAACTTCATAGAAAACGGGTGAGTCGCATTCACGTTTTCGTGATCAACCCCGACTCCCTCTATTGAACTTGCACGCATTAAGCTTAACTAGAGGTTGACAGGCGGCGTCACCCTGTATCGGTAGTGCCCCCCGTCTAGCCGACGACGTTGCCTGGGGTATCGGAGTCCCTCCCGATGCCATTGCGCTGATAGCGCTCTCGCGCCCAACTCCTCCCCCCGGAGTTGGGCGTTTTTCGTTGCAGCGGTGCGTCGTCTATCGCCGGGATTGCCCAACGCGCATCTGGCAGGCCGAACCCGCAGAAACCGCAAATACTTAGGGACTGGCGCCGCCGTGCACCGGCTCGAGCTTCACGGGCAGAAGCTTCTTCGAACGAGCCTCGGCGGGCTTGGCAAGAGTACCGTCGATGCGCCTGAGCTCATTGGCGAGGGCCTTCAGGCGGCTCGACAGCTTCGCGATCAGATGGTCCGCCAGCGCGAGATCGGTCGCCATTTGCTCGAGCAGGGAGTCGCGCGTGATCCGCAAGAGCCGCGTTGTCTCGTTGCAGACGACGGTCGAGGAATAGGTCGTTTCGACGAGCATCGCCATTTCGCCAATGATCGTTCCGGGCCCAAGCGGTTCCTCGTCATCCTCGAGGCCGGGGCCGGCGGTACGCATGGCTGAACCGGACACAATGACGTAAGCAGCGGTGCCGACATCGCCTTCAGTGATGATAGCCTCGCCGGACTTGCGCATCAGCCTTTCGGACCGGCGGGCGATTTCTTCGATCTGATCCGGCTGCAGACCTTGGAACAACGCAACGCGGTCTAGTGGCTCGGTGAGCGATGCGAGTGACATGGCTCTGGCTCCCCCAATGTCAGCGCGCGTCTCGCCTGCTCACCTTCGAGGTCGCGCGCGCATATACCC